>CAZIXL010000170.1:0-6705 GCA_964542885.1 uncultured bacterium | reverse complement strand
CCGCACTTCCTGTTCAACGCGCTCAACGCGCTCGCCTACCTCATCGAGACCGACCCCGCCGCGGCGCAGCGCTTCAGCGAGCGGCTGGCCGACATGCTGCGCTACACCGTCGAGGCCGGGAAGCGGCCGGCGGCGCTGCTGTCGGACGAGATCGCGTTCGTCGAGGACTACCTGGGCGTGGCGCGCGAGCGGTACGAAAACCCGCTCGAGTTCCGCTACGCGGGGGATCCCGCGCTCCTGTCCACGGCCGTGCCCCCGCTGCTGCTGCAGCCGCTCGTGGAGAACAGCCTCAAGCACGGCGTGAATCCCGCCGGCGGGGCGCTCCACCTGGTGCTGTCCGCAACCCGGGAGGACGGTTGGTTCGTACTGGAGTTCGCGGACGACGGGTCGCCGAACGGGAACGGCGCGCCCGGACTGGGCACCGGACTGGAGAACCTGGAACAGCGCGTTCGCCGCTTCGCCGGGAACGAGGCGAGCGTCACCGCGGGGGCGCACCGCGGATCGGACGGGGCCGTGAGCGGCTTCTCGGTCCGCATGCGCTGGCTCGCCGGCGGACAACCGGAGGAGGTCTCGTGACGACGAAGACGGAAACGCTGAGGGTGATCATCGCCGACGACGAGCCGCGCGCGCGGCAGTTCCTCGAGAAGCTGCTCGGCGAGCACGAGGGGCTCGAGGTGGTCGGCGCCGCGAAGAACGGCTCCGAGGCGCTCGCGCTGATCGCGAAGACGAAGCCCGACGTGGCCTTCCTCGACATCCACATGCCCGACCTGTCGGGGCTCGAGGTCGCGCGCCACCTGAAGGGCGAGGGGATGCCGACGATCGTCTTCGTGACCGCGTACGACCAGCACGCGGTCGAGGCGTTCGAGCTGGCGGCGCTCGACTACGTGCTCAAGCCCATCCGCCGCGAGCGCCTGGCCGAGACCGTGAAGCGCGTGCAGGCCGACGCCGCGAGCGGCACGCGCCGGAGCAGCGCCTCGGCCGTGCGCGAGGTGCTGGCGAGCGAGCCCCTGCAGCAGTCGGCCCAGCCGCTCAACCGCCTGCCCGTCCGCCACCGCCGCGAGGTGAAGCTGCTCGACCTGGACGAGGTGCCGCTCGTCGTCTCGCGCGACCGGCTGGTGCTCGCTCGCAGCGACGGCAAGGAATACCTGGTCGACTACACGCTCCAGGAGCTGGAGACGCGCCTGCCCACCGGCCAGTTCGTGCGCGTGCACCGCGGCGCGCTGGTCAACGTGAACGCGATCGAAAGCTACGGCGCCGAGGACGGCGTGCTGGTGCTGAGGCTCAAGGACGGCACCCGCGTCGAGGCGCGCGAGCGGCGCGCGGCCGAGGTGCGGCGGCGCCTGCGGTAAGCGGTCCCCTCCCTTCGGGGGTTCCGGCAGGGCCAGTACCCGCCCCGGGGCGGGTACTGGCCCTCTCGCTTCCCGATCATCGATCCGAACGAGCGGACCAGAACATGCCCCGGGGCATGTTCCGGTCGGCTCGCGATCCGCGAAGTGGCTCCCCTTGCGGGCCGCGGCGCCCCGGAGAGGGAACGGGGTGGATCGAACCGGCCTCGCGACGGGGCCGTCGCTCCGGGTTTGGTCCCCGGGCGCTCGCGACGTAGCTTTCCGGCGCCCGTGTCCCCGGTGTCGCGCGTGTGGTTCGGGTCGGAGCTCGCATCCATGCCTCGAAGCAAATCCGGCCGCGTCCGCCGCCCACCCGCCCCCGCGGCGCGCGCGTTCCCGGGCCCGCTCGCCTGGCGCGCGACCGTGGCCGCGATCTTCGTGGTCGCGCTGCTCTGGCGGCTCGCCTACCTGGCGCGGCTCGCGCAGTCCCCGCTCGAGGGCTCGCTCGTCTCGGACGCGCGCTCGTACTGGGACTGGGCGACGTACCTGCTCGGGCACGGCTTCCGTGGCGGCCAGCCGTTCTTCCTCGCGCCGCTCTACCCGTACGTCCTCGCCGCGCTCCGCCTGGTGCTGGGCGACGACCCGCACCGCCTGCTCGTCGTGCAGGCCGTGTGGGGATCGCTCGCCGCGGTGCTGCTGGCCGACGCGGCCCGACGCCTCACGCGTCCCGCGCTCGGCGCCGTGGTCGGGCTGGCCGTCGCGTTCGCGCGCATGGCGGTGTTCTTCGACGGGCTCTTCCTGGTCGAGTCGCTGCTGTTCGCGCTCGCCGCCCTCGCGCTGTGGTGGCTCGTGCGCGGGGCCGCCGCGCCGCCGTCGCTGCGCTGGGCCTTCGTTCTCGGCGCGCTGCTCGGCGCGCTGGCGCAGGGCCGCGCGACCGCCGCGGTGCTGGTCGTGCCGGCGCTCGTGCTGCTCGCGGAGCTGGCCGGCGGGTGGCGGCGCGCGGGCCGCGCGCAGGCCGCGCTGCTCGCGGGGTTCGCGCTGGTGTGCGCGCCCGCCGCGCTCCACAACGCGCGCGCCGCGGGCGAGGTGATCCCGTTCACCTACAGCGGCGGCTACAACCTGTACGTGGGCAACAACCCGGACGCCAACGGCAGCTTCGTCGGGATCACGGGCACGCACGACATCGCGGAGGCCGCCGCCGCAGGGCGCGACGGCGGCGCCGAGGCCGACGGCCGCGCGTACATCGAAGCGACGACCGGGAAGCGCCCCGGACCCTCGGCCAGCTCCGCGTGGTGGGCCGGCCGGGCGCTGGCGTGGATGCGCGCGCACCCCGCCCGCGCGGCGTCGCTCGCGTGGCGCAAGGTCGCGCTCGCGTGGAACCGGCACGAGGCGCCGCAGATCGAGAACGCGGACGAGTTCCGGCTGCTCGCCGGGCCGCTCGGCGCCGGCTGGTTGTTCGACTTCGCGGTGTTCGGCGCGCTCGCGATGGCCGGGGCCGTGGTCGCGTGGCGCCGCGGCCCGCGCGAGCGCTGGCTGGTCGGGGCGACGGTCCTGTCGACGCTCGCGCTGGTGCCGTTCTTCGTCACCGACCGCTACCGCCACCAGCTCGTGCCCGCCGCGCTGCTGCTGGCGGCGCTCGCGCTCGACGAGTTGTGGCGCACGCGCGGGCGTCCGCAGCGGCCGGCGCTCGTGGTGGCCGGCGCGGCGCTCGGGTGCGTGCTCGCGTTCTGGCCCGTGCCGCAGGTGAGCGGGCCGCGCTACGCGCTCGGGCTGGCCGAGGACGTCGGCGTGCGCTGGCTGGAGCACGGCCGCGCGGACCTCGCGCTCGCGCCGCTCGAGCGCGCCGTGGCGATCGCGCAGGGCGGGCAGGTGCGCTGGGCGGCCTCGGCCGACGACTCGCTGCGGCGCGGGCTGCTCCATTACCAGCACGCGCGCGTGCTCGAGCGGCTCGGGCGCGAGGGCGAGGCGCTGGCCGCGCTGCGCAGGGCCGCCGAACTCGCACCGGGTTCGCGCGTGATCCGCTCCGCGCTCGCCGCGGCGCTGGCCGGCAGCGGGGACCGCGAGGACGCCGTGCGCCAGTTCGCGGCCGCCGGTGCGGCCGATCCCGCGCTCGACGCGGCGCTCGCGCGGGCGTGGGCGGCCGCGCGGGCGGGACGGCTGGACGACGCGGACCGGGACTTCCTCGACGTGGTGCATCGCGATGCCCGGCAGTTCGAGGCCTGGGGCGCGCTCGTGCGCGTGCGCGTTCAGGCCGGGCACGCCGCCGCCGCACGCGAAGCGGTGGACGGTGCGCGCGCCGCCGGCTGGCAGGGCCCCGCGTTCGAGGCGCATCGCGCGCTCGTCCTGGCGCTCGAGGGGCACGCCGCTGCCGCGCGCGCCGCGCTGGCGCTGGTGCCCGCCCGCGAGCGGGTGGCCGACCCCGTGCTGGCCGACGCCTGCCGCGCAGCGGAGCAGTTGCTGGCGCGTTGAGGCGGAAGCCGCGCGGGGCCCGCGGCACGCACCGTCGTGCGCGCCGCGCGCCGTGCCTACGGCCCCTCGACCTGCTTCGGCTTCGCGCCCAGGACCGTGACCGTGTAGCGGCGGTTCGCGGGGGGCTGCCAGCGGCCTTCCTCGCCGGCGATCTTCACGATCAACCTGCCGTGCCGGGTCTCGGCGGTGAAGCGCGTGCGGCGGAACTGGCCGTGCTGGTAGCCGTAGCCGTCGCCCGCGTCCTCGTAGAGCGAGCCCGCGGCGCGGCCGTCGGCGTCGGGCGCGACCAGCAGCTCGATCGTGTCCAGCGGCTTCTCGCCCGCGTACTGCATCACCGGGCCGAGCGGCACGATCGCGCCCGCGCGCACGTGCAGCGAGGGCAGCGCGCGGTCGGGCTCGCCGGCCACGATCGTGGCGCGCGGCCACTTCGCCGCGTCCTCGGCCAGGCTCGCCGAGCCGCTCGCCGAAGCGAGCGCTTCGGCGTGCACCAGCAGGTCGCCGCCGAGCAGGAACTCGTGCTGCACCGCGCGCAGCCACGCCGCCTTCGGGTCGGCGAAGAACGCCGGGCGCGCGACCGGCAGGCCGGTGCGCGAGGCCTCCTCGAACACCGTGTAGAGGTAGGGCAGCAGCCGGTAGCGCGTCTCGAGCGCGCGGCGCGCGAGGGCCTCGACCTTCGGGCCGAAGCTCCAGGGTTCCTTGCGGATGTTGCCCTTCTCGGTGTGCGCGCGCGAGAACGGCAGCAGCGCGCCCACGCCCAGCCACTCGGCGTACTCGTCGCCGGTGCACGGGCCCGCGAAGCCGCCGATGTCGGGCCCTGCGAACGGCTGGCCCGAGAGCCCCAGGTTCAGCACCATCGGCAGCGCCATGCGGAAGTGCTCGGCGTTCGCGCGGTTGTCGCCGGTCCACGCCGCCGCGTAGCGCTGGCCACCCACGTAGTTCGCGCGCGAGAGCACGAACGGCCGCACGTCGGGCCGCGCCGCGCGCAGGCCTTCGAAGGACGCGCGCGCCATCTGCATGCCGTACACGTTGTGGTAGCGCGAGTGGAAGCCGGGCCCACCCAGGTCCGCGTCGGCCTCGTGCCGCGCCGTTGCGGGCATCGTCTTGCCGTCGACCTCGAACACGGCGGGCTCGTTCATGTCGTTCCAGATGCCGTCGGCGCCGGCCGCCTGCGCGAACCCGGCCGTGCGCCGGCCCCACCACGCGCGCACGCCGGCACGCGTGAAGTCGGGCCACACGCACGTGCCCGGCCACACGCGGCCCGTGAACGGCGAGCCGTCCGGCAGCTTCACCCACGCGTCGAGCCGCGTGCCCTCGTCGTACGTGCGGTCGGCCGGGTCCTGGCGGATGCCGGGATCCAGGATCCAGATGCTGCGGAAGCCGCGCGCGTGCAGCGTGTCGGCGAGCGCCGCGGGGTTCGCGAAGCCGATCGGGTCGAACGTGAACGGCTGGTGGCGGTCCATGTAGTCGATGTCCAGCCACAGCACGTCGCACGGCAGCGCGCGGCCGCGGAACTCGCGCGCGATGCGCTCGACCTCGGAGGCGGGCGCGTACGAGTAACGGCACTGCTGGAAGCCCAGCGCCCAGAGCGGCGGCAGCGGCAGGTGCCCCGTGAGGTCCGCGAGGGCGGACACGACCTCCTGCGGCGATCCGCGCTCGACCACGATCACGCCGAACGCCGGCCCCTGCGCGCGGAACTCGATGCCCGTCGCGAGGTCCACGACCACGCGGCCCGGCGTGTCGGCGAGCACGCCGAACGCGCTGCCGTCGGGCCGCACGGCCAGCACCCACGGGTGCGACTGGTAGAGCGACGGCGTGGTGCCGTCGTAGCCGTACGCGTCGGTGTTCCAGCAGGTGGTCGTGCGCCCGTTGCGCAGCAGCGGCCCGGGCACCTCGCCGGTGCCGTAGAGCGACGTGCCGCGCGGGACCTCGATGCGCACCACGTGCCCGCCGCCGCGCAGCGTGAACACCGGGCGCACCGCGAAGCCCGCGGGCACCTCGCCGCGCACGGCCGGCGGCGCGAGCAGCGCGAGCGAGGGCAGCGCCGCGTCGCGCGCGGCGGCGTCGGCCCAGAAGCGCGCGATCCCGTCGCCGAGCCACTCGGCGACGGGTTCGGCGTGCACGCGGCCCGCGCCGAAGAGCGCGAACGGCGCGAGCAGGACCTGCAGCAGCCTCCGCCAGCGGGGCGCCGTCACGGGCGGGGGCCTTCGCTCAGCGGTCGACGTCGACGACGCGCGGCGGCGGCCACGGCACCCGCCGGAGGTTCGGCGTGAAGACCTCGGGCTGCAGGAACGTGAGCAGCGAGTCCGTGTACTGCTGGAGCCGCTGGTCGCGCGCCACCTGCCACAGGTTCGATTCGAGGTTCATGCGCATGTCGGCCGGCAGTCCCTCGAACGACACCGGGGCCTGGACCTTGTCCACCAGCTGGAAGAGCCGCCAGCCGTCGGCGACCCGGTCCGGTCCCGCCCACTCGCCGGGCTGCATCCGCCCGAACGTCTGCGCCATCGACGCCCACTCGGAGTGCGGGTCGCGCATCGGCCAGGCGAGCGCCTCCTGGTGCACCGGCGCGCTCACGCCGGCCATGCGGGCCGCGTCCGCCAGCGTGCCCGAGCCGTGGCCGCCGTGCATCGCGAGCATGACCGCCGACGCCGAGTCGGGCACGACCACCCACAGCACGTTCGCGCGCGAGACCTGCTCGTACTGGCCCTTGATGTCGTCCCACGCCTTGCGCACCTCGGGCTCGGCGGGCCGCGCGACGCCGCCGACGATCGACTGGTACTCGCCCTCGAGCAGGTAGCGCTCCCAGTCGTTGCGGATCCGCCGCGCCACGTCGGGGTCCTGCGCGAGGTGCCGCGCCTTCGCCTCGTCGCGCGCCGCGCGGATCACGATGCGGCCCTCGATCCACTGCCCGATC
>CAZIXL010000169.1:0-6723 GCA_964542885.1 uncultured bacterium | reverse complement strand
GTCGCGCTCCTCGGCGCCGAAGCCGAGCAGCACGTGGCCCTGGGCGCGCAGGTCGTGCAGGCGCGCGGTGCCGCCCGCGAGGGTCTCGTAGGCGAAGTCGGGGGCGGCGGCGCCCACGTCGACGATGGCGTAGTCGGTGCTGCCGCCGAGGGGGATCAGCGGCATCCGCGCGGCGGCGTCCGCGACGACGACCGCGGGCGTGGCGGCACCGGCGGCGCTCGCGACGAGGAGCGAGAGCGCCAGCGGAAGCAGGGTGCGATTCACGTTCGACCTCCGGGTGGACGAAACCGGTGCGGAGCATTCGGATGGCTGCACCGTTCGTATCGTCCACGCCGGAGGGCCGGTTGAATCGCTGCGAAACGCGAAGGCTCAATCCGCGGCGCCGCAGCGATTCCCCGGCGCGCGTTGCAAAGCTAGAGGCCGGTGACCGCGTATTGCACGGCCCGCACCGCCTCGACGGGTTCGAGCCGATGGGTGAACTCGACGCGCGTCACGAAGCCCTTCGGGTCGACGATCACGTAGCCGGCGCGCGGCTCGCCGCGTTCGAGGTCCCACGCTCCGTAGAGCGCCGCGATGTCGCCCATCGAATCGTCGAGCAGCAGTGCGCTGGGCTTGTTCTGCGCGCTCCAGGCGGTGAGCGTGCCGGCCTTTTCGGGCACGACGCCCAGCACGGGCACGCGGTCGGGCACGCCCCGGGCGACCGAATCGATCGCGGCGTAGTTCCGCTGCGGGCAGAAGCAGACCACGACCCACTGTCCGCGGAACGAGGAGAGCTGGGCCTTGCCGCCGCCTGCCAGGGCGAGCTCGAAGTCCGGTGCCCGGTCCCCCTTGATCACCGAACCGATCGAGTAGCGCGAGGGCGTCGGGACGGCGCCCGTGCCCTCGCGCTTGACGGGCTTGTCGGGTGCGTTCGGCGGGCGATAGCGGTCGGGGGACTGCGCGGCTGCGGGCGCGGCCGCGAGAAGCAGCGCGAGAGCGAGTGCGAGCCGGATCATGTCGGCACCTCCTCCACTGCCAGGCGCGGCGGCGGGGAGAGCCGCCGAGCACCATGGAGGACGCGTGGCCTTCAGCGGGCGGCGCGACCTCCCGTTGCCGGGGTCCGCTCGACCACGTCGCGCAGCGCCGCGAGGTTGCCCTCGGGGCTCTGGGGCGGGATCGAGCATCCCGGCGCGACCAGCCAACGCCGTCCGCCCGTCTCGGCGAGCGCACGGCGGTATTGCTCCAGCACGGCGTCGGGCCTCGGTTCCTGCAGGGCGCCTTCGTGGGCGATGCCGCCCATGACGGCGCCGGGCAGGCGCGCGAGTCCCTCGGCCAGCGAGGGGTTCGATGGAGCGAGCGCGTCCCACGAGAACGCGCCCACCGGGTAGTCCGCGAACTCGAAGAGCAGGCAGTCGTCCTTGCACACGTGCAGCACGTGGAAGGGCGAGGGGCCCGCGGCTTCGAGCAGCCGCAGGTCGTAGGGCCGCGACCAGCGCCGCAGGTCCTCGGGGCTCACGAAGCGGCGGCAGCCCCAGTCCACGGTGGCCAGGTACAGGCCGTCGGCGCCGGCGAGCACCAGTTCGCGCACGAGGTGCTCGAACACGCGCGTCACGGTCTCGAGCGCGCGCTCGACCTGGGCCGGGGCGGTGGCGAGGTGTTCCTTGAGGACCGTGGGCGGCTCGGTCAACTCGCCCAGGATCGCCAGCGGCGTGAAGACGGTGGCGAGGATCGGGACGCTGGCCGGCAGCCGCTCGCGCAGCATGCGCACGGCCTGCACCTGTTCGCCGAGCGCGCCCTGGTCGTGGGGGATCTCGTGGATCTTCGCCCAGTCGCCCGGGGCGCGGACCGGGAACGATGCGAGCACGGGCTTCTCGTCGGGGACGCCGCTGTAGCGGTAGCGCACGCCCCAGTCCTCGACGTGGTAGTGCTTCCGCGGGTTGAGCTTGATCCAGTCCCAGCGGTGGCGGTCCCAGCGCTCGAGCGTGTGCTCGACGAGGTCGGCTGCGCTCGACTCACGGTGGTACACGTGGCCCCAGAAGGAAATCGGAGGCCGGTCCACGGCGCCGCCCTGCATGGCCGCCAGCACCCGGTCGCGCTCGGTCATGGATTCAAGTTAGTCCCGGGCCGGGGGTGTCACAACCCCGAACTCCGCGGGGCTCACGGCCGGAAGCGTGCCAGCGGCGCGCCGGTTCCGCCCCCGCCGGACGAAGTGGCGCCCCGGGCGGACCACCGATACGGTCCCCGCATGCCGATCCGCGGCCATCGCCTCGCTCTCGTGCTCGTCCTGCTGTGCGCCGCCGCCGGCTGCGGCCCGCGTGCGCCGCGCGAGGGCGGCGCCCCTGCGCGCGCGGCGCTCGAGGTGGGCACCGACGTGCCGGTGTCGGTGCTCGCCGACAGCGCGGAAGCGGGCGGCCTGCCGCCGGCGCGCGGGCCTGCCGCCGGCGCCGCGCCGCGGGTGACGCTCGTGCGCGTCGCGCTGGAACGCGGCGACGTCGCGCCCCCGCTGCCGCTGCCGGAGGCGTCCGCCCCCGAGGGCGCGGGGCCCGCGCGCGAAGGGCTCGCCGCGGACGACGTGCTGCGGCCGCCGCTGCCGCGCGGGCCGCTCGAGCTGCGCGTCGCCGCAGGCCCGCCCGCGACGGTCGAGCTGGACGTGCGGGTGGACGAGCACGGCGCGGTCACCGACGTGAGGCCCGCGGGCGGCGACGTCGGCGAGGCGGCCCTCGCCGCGGCGGCCGCCGCGGCGCGCCGCTCGCGCTGGTATCCCGCGACGCTGCACGGCCGCCCGGTCGCGGTGTGGTGCCGCCAGCGCTTCGCGACCGGCGCGCGCTGACTCAGCGCGGGGCGGGCTCGACCACGCGGCCCCAGATGCGGCGCGTGCGCGAGACCTCGAAGCCCTCGGAGCGGTAGAGCGCCAGCGCGCCCTCGTTGTCGCCGTCCACCATGAGCGTCACCGGCCCGGGCACGTTCTCCTCGAGCCAGCGAACGCCCCAGCGCAGCAGCGCGCGGCCGAGCCCGAGCCCGCGCGCGTCGTGCGTCGTGCCGAGCACGCCGATCTCGCCGCGCGTCGCGTGCACCTCGTTGCGGCAGAAGCCCACGCAGCGCCCGTTCCGGTAGGCGAGCAGCAGGCCGTCGGCGCGGAACGCCGGGTCGTCGGCGATGTGTCGCGTGTTCTCGGGCGTCGCGACGACGAACCGGTAGTGCTTCGCGAACGAATCGTTGTACGCGACACGCCAGTCCTCGAGCATCCCGGGGCTGTGGTCGAACCGGCGCAGCTCGATCCCCGCCGGCCAGGCGGGTTCGGGGGCGCTGCCGCGCGGTCGCTCCATGAGCCAGAACCAGCGCTCGTGCGCGAAGCCGAGCTTCGCGGCGAGTCGCTCCGACGCCTCGTTCGGCAGCCACGCGCTGCCGGCGACGTCGAGCCGCTCGCCCGCGGGGACGCGCGAGCCGACGAACTCGAGCAGCGAGGCCGCGAGTTCCGTGCCCACGCCCCGGCGGCGGAAGGGTTCGCGCACGCCGACCCGCACCATGGTCCACACGGCGCCGGCCTGCGGCAGCATCCACGGCACGCCGAAGCCGGCCAGCGCGCCGTCGACCTCCGCGATGCGCAGGCCGTCCTGGACGAGGCGCGGGTCGTGCAGCTTGTGCTCGAGGCCGCCGGGGCCGAGGAACTTGTCGAAGTGCTCGGCGAGCCCCGGCTCGTGCAGCGCGGCACGCAGGGCTTCGCGGTCGTCGGGGCGCCAGGGCCGGATCACGAGGGACATGGCGGCGCACGCTAGGCGGGCGGCGCCGGGGCGTCAACGCGGGCCGACTGCGGACGGCGCGGGCCGTTGCACGTCCGCCGGTGCACGTCCGGTGCACGTCCGTTGACGCCCGCGCGCGCGCACGCGTAGCCTGCCGCGCATGTCCACCACCGAGTTCGCCCTCGACCGGCTCGAAGCGCTGGTCGGCCGGTTTTCGGGCCGGCGCGTCCTCGTCCTCGGCGACCTCATGCTGGACCACTACCTCTGGGGGCGCTGCGAGCGCATCTCGCCGGAGGCGCCCGTGCCGGTCGTCGAGGTCGAGCGCGAGAGCAGCTCGCTCGGCGGCGCCGGAAACGTGGCCGCGAATCTCGTGGCGCTGGGCGCGCGGCCCGTCCTCGTCGGCGTGATCGGCCGCGACCCGCGCGCGCAGCAGCTGCTCGAGGCGTTCGCCCGGCGCGGCATCGACACGCGTTCGCTCGTGCGCGACGCCACGCGGCCGACCACGATCAAGACGCGCATCCTCGCCCAGCACCAGCAGGTCGTGCGCGCCGACTGGGAATCGCGCGCCGAGCTGGCGGGCGAGGCGCTCGAGGCGCTGCTCGAGGTGCTCGCGCACGAGGTCCCCGGCTGCGAAGGCCTGGTCGTGAGCGACTACGGCAAGGGGGTGGTCACGCGCGCCGTGCTCGAGCGCGCGATCGGCCTCGCGAAGGCGGCGCGGGTGCCGATCAGCGTGGATCCCAAGGAGAGCCACCTCGACGCGTACCGCGGTGTGAGCATCGTGACGCCGAACCAGCACGAGGCCGGCTGGGTCATGGGCCGGCGCGTCACCGACGAGGCGAGCCTCATGGAGGTCGGCTGGGGCCTGCAGAAGCGGCTCGACACCGACTGCGCCCTGGTCACGCGCGGCGCCGACGGCATGAGCCTGTTCGAGCGCGGCGGGCGCTACACCCACCTGCCGACGGTCGCGCGCGAGGTCTTCGACGTGACCGGCGCCGGCGACACGGTCGTGAGCGTGGTCGCGCTGGCGCTGGCGGCGGGCGCGGACTACCGCGAGGCCTGCTTCCTCGCGAACCACGCGGCGGGCCAGGTGATCCGCGAGGTCGGGACGGCCACCTGTTCGCCCGAGCAGCTGCGGGCGTCGCTCGCCGGTTCGCCCGCGTGAGCGGCCCGGCGTTCGAACTGCCGGCGGACGCGCGCACGCGGCTCGGCGTGTGGCGCGCGGCCGGCGACCGGATCGTGTTCACGAACGGGGTCTACGACCTGCTGCACCGCGGGCACGTCGAGTACCTCGAGGACGCGCGCCGCCTGGGCGACCGGCTGGTGGTGGGCGTGAACGCCGACGCATCGGTGCGGCGGCTCAAGGGACCCACGCGGCCGATCGTGCCGCAGGACGAGCGCGCGGCGCTGGTGGCCGCGCTCGCCTGCGTCGACCTGGTGCTGGTGTTCGGCGACGACACGCCGCTCGCGCTGATCGAGGCCGTCGCGCCCGACGTGCTCGTCAAGGGCGCCGACTGGGCCGAGGACGCGATCGTCGGCGCCGATATCGTGAAATCGCGGGGCGGGCGCGTGGAGCGCATCGCGCTGCGCGAGGGGCTCAGCACGAGCACGATCGTGCAGCGCATCCTCGCAGGCCGCAGCGCACTCGATCCGTGGGACTGAACGCCGCGCCGCTTGGCGTCGTGCGAATCTCGGATTAGTATTCCGCGCAGTCGACCCCCGAGACCCACGTCGTCGCGGCATCCCCCGAGCCGCTTGCCTCGATCCCCATCCCTGAAGAGTTCTTCGGGATCGAAACGAGCAGCCCGGGTGAATCCCTCCGATACGCCGCTTCCGCGCCGAATCTCCTCCCAGTACATGCCGCAGGTCTACGAGGACCTCCGCCAGATCGCGGAAGGCTACCTGCGCCACGAGCAGCCGGGGCACACGCTCGAGCCCAGCGCGCTGGTCCACGAGGCCTACCTCAAGCTGTCGAGCCAGTCGCGGCTGCCGGTGAACGACCGGCGGCACTTCCTCGCCCTGGCGGCCGGCGCGATGCGCCAGATCCTCGTCGACCACGCGCGCGCCGCCCGCGCGCTCAAGCGCGGCGGGGGCTGGCAGCGCATCAGCGTGTCCGAGGCGATCTCCGAGGCCTCGAGCGGGAGCGAGGACCTGCTCGCGCTCGACGCGGCGCTCCAGCGGCTCGCGGTCGAGGACGAGGTGGCCGCGCGCATCGTCGAGATGCGCTTCTTCGCCGGGCTGACCGAAGCCGAGATCGCCGCGGTTTTGGGGAAGACCGAGCGCTGGGTGCGCCTGCAATGGGCGCACGCGCGCGCCTGGCTGCGGCAGCAGATGGCGGACGGCGAAGACTGACCGGTTCGCGCCCGGTCAGGGCGCGCGCCGCCGGCGCTGGAGCGACGCGAGCTCGCCCGGTGAGACGGGCCCGGCGGGTACGGGGAACCACAGGTCCGCGGGCGCGCGCTTCGAATCCGAAAGGGCGAGCAATCCGGCGTCCAGCCGCCGCCCCTGCGAGGGCGCTTCCTCGTCGGGTCGCAGCCGCCGCGCGTCCGCGAGCCGTCGCTCGGCCGCCTCGCGCAGGAAACGGTCGCCGGAGCGCGACCACAGGAACGCGCCGGCACGCGCGCGCTCGGTCGCGATCTCGGCCGCGAGCGCGGGGAACGTGATCGGCGGGAACGCCGAGTCCGCGGCCGCGAGGGCGCGCGAGGCCGCTTCGGCCCCCGCGGTCGAACCGTCGAGCACCGCGAGGTCCAGCGCGACGAGCGACTGCTGGAGTCGCGCGAGCGCGGCGGGGCGGCCGTTCGCGTCGGCGAGCGCCATGGCGTACGCCGCGTCGGCTTCCGCGCGCGCGGCTGCGAGGTCGCGGCGCGCCGCCGCGCGGGCGGCACGCGCCTGGGCGCACCAGCGCAGCGTCTCGGAGGCCTGGATCCGCGCCGCGAGGCCGAGCGCGGAGGCGTCGTCCTCTCGCCGGTACGCCGCCGCGGCACGCAGCCTCGCCACGGCCGAATCG
>CAZIXL010000168.1:0-6736 GCA_964542885.1 uncultured bacterium | reverse complement strand
AGGCCGCCGCCGTCCTGCCGATCGTGCCGCTGGGGCTGGCTGCCGAGCGCGACTCCGGCGCGGTGCCGTGGGCGCTCGCGGTCACGTGGCTCGCGGCGCGCGCGCTGGGCCGGGCCGCCGACGCGGTGGACCCGCAGGAGGCGGCGCTGCGGCTGTTCGACGCGCTGCGCCTGCGCCGCGGCGTGTTCGACGCCTTCGCGTGGCGCAACCTGGGGCACTCGGAGGAGGCGCGCTGGCGCGCGGCCGCGTTCGTGCGCGCCGCGCTCGCGCACACGAGCTGGCGCGCCGGCGGCGACACCGACGCGCCGGCGCCGTGGCGGGACGACCACGACGTGCGCTGGCTGATCGGCGCGCACGAGCACGAGGGCCGCCAGTGGTTCCGCCGCGAGCCGCACCTGCGCTTCACGTGGTGGCGCACGCTCCCCGCGCTGCTCGCCGCCGCCGCGAAGAAGAAGCCGCTCGTGCGCGACTTCGCCGCGCTCGAGGCGTGGATCGCGCGCGAGCGAGAGCGCGCCGAGGCCACCGGCTGGGACTTCACGAAGCTCGCCGCCGAACCCGCGGCGGCGAAGCGCGGCGCGCCCGCCCGCGCCGGCGCGCGCAGGGCGGCACGGAAGAAGAACTGAGGCGCGTCCGCGCGCGCGGCGATTCCCGGGCGCGCCGCGCCCACGGACCCGCTACCATTCCGCGCATGAACGCCCGCCTCGCCCTCGCGATTCGCCTGCTCTGGGCCGCGCCCTGCTCGGCGCTCGGGCTCGCGCTCGCGCTGCCCGCGTGGCTGGCCGGCGGCTCCGTACGCCGGCGCGGGCGCGTGCTGGAGGTCGCGGCGTGCCGCGGCGCGGGCGACGCCGGTTCGCCGCTCGAACGACTGCCTTTCGTCGCGATCACCTTCGGGCACGTGGTGCTGGGCGCGAGCGAGGACGTGCTGGAGCGCTGGCGCGAACACGAGCGCGTGCACGTGGCGCAGTACGAAAGGCTCGGCCCGCTGTTCCTCGTCGCCTACCCGCTGGCCAGCCTCGGGGCGTGGGCGGCGGGCCGCGACGCGTATCGCGACAACCGTTTCGAGGCCGAGGCGTACGCCGCCCAGGCGAGGATTCGCCCCGGGCCGCCCGCCGGCACCGCGGGCGGGTGCTGAACAAAACGCCGCAGACGCGGGCGCGCCGTCCGGCTATCCTGCCGCCGCCCTCGATCATCGCGACCACGTTGGGAGGCCGCCATGAGTCCCGAAATGCCGAAGGTGCCGCCGGGCAGCGGCCGGCACCCGGTCCCGGTCGTCGTGCTGTGCGCGAACGACCTCGCCGCATCCACCGACTTCTACGCGAAGCTGCTCGGCTGCCAGGTGCTGCCGATGGGCAACGACCTGCGCATGCTGCTGCCGGCCTCGGGCCCCGCGCTCGCGCTGCGCTCGAACAACCCCGAGGGCGCCCAGGCCACGGTGCCGTTCGTCGGCGTGAAGAACGTCGAGGAAGCGCTCGCGAAGCTGGTCGCCTCGGGATCGACGGTCGAGCGCGAACCCTGGAGCCTGCCGATGGTCGGCACACTCGCGCGCTTCCGCGACCCGTCGGGAACGGTCTGGGGCCTCACGACCGCCCAGCCGCTGGGCACGCCGCCGCCCGTGCCGATGCCGTTCGGCACGAACCCCAAGCCGCGCGCGAACACGATCTGCAGCCTCGAGATGTACGCCGCCGACGGCGGCGCGACAGGCCGCTACTTCGGCGAGCACTTCGGCTGGGGCGCCCTGCCGACCATGCCGCAGTTCGTCGCGTTCGATCCCGGCGCGGGCATCGGTGGCGTGTTCCAGTCGCACACGCCCGCGCTGCCCGCGCTCGCGTACCTGTGGGTCGAGGACGTGCACGCGACGATCGCGGGCGTCGAGGCGCGCGGTGGCACGAAGGTCGGCGAGCCGATGGCCATGCCCGGCATGGCGACGTTCGGCTACTTCAAGGACCCCTCGGGCACGACCACGGGGCTGATCGGGCCGTAGGCGCGCGCGCCGGAGAGGACCCCATGAGCGGAAACGCATCGCGGCCCGACGACGCCTGGCTCGCCGGCGACGCCTACGAGGCGTACATGGGCCGCTGGAGCCGGCCGATCGCGCGCGCGTTCGTCGCGTGGCTGGCACCGCCCGCGGGCGCGCGCTGGCTCGAGATCGGCTGCGGCACGGGCGCGCTCACGGCCACGGTCTGCGCCGCCGGCGCGCCCGCGGCCGTCGTCGCCTGCGACCCGGCCGCACCGTTCGTCGAGCACGCGCGGCGCAACGTCGGCGACGCGCGCGTGACGTTCGCGGTCGCGGGCGCCGACGCGCTGCCGGCCCACGGCACGCCGTTCGACGTCGTCGTCTCGGGCCTCGTGCTCAACTTCGTGTCCGAGCCCGCCGCGACGATTCCCTCGTGGCGCGGCCACCTGCGCGCCGGCGGAACGGTGGCCGCGTACGTGTGGGACTACGCCGACGGCATGCAGTTCCTGCGGCGCTTCTGGGACGCCGCCGCCGCGCTCGACCCAGCGGCCGCGGCGCTCGACGAGGGCACGCGCTTCCCGCTCTGTGGCGAAGACGCGCTCGCCCGGACGTTCCGCGCCGCGGGCCTGGCGGACGTGCGCACGCAGGCGCTCGAGGTGCCGACGACGTTCGCGTCGTTCGACGACTTCTGGGCCCCGTTCCTGAGCGGCACCGGGCCGGCCCCCGGCTACGTCGCCTCGCTCGCGCCCGAGGCCCGCGAAGCGTTGCGCCGGCGGCTCGCCGGGACGCTGCCGGCCGACGCGGACGGGCGCATCACGCTCGGCGCGCGCGCGTGGGCGGTGCGCGGCGAGTTCCGCTGACGGCTGCGCGGCCGCCCGCTATCCTGCCGCGCCATGGAGATCCGACTCGACGACCTCGCGGGCCCCGAGATCCGCGCACTGCTCGAGGAACACCTCGCGAACATGCACCGCATCTCGCCGCCCGGGAGCGTGCACGCGCTCGACCTGGACGGCCTGCGCCGCCCGGAGGTCGCGTTCTGGACCGCCTGGGAGGACGGCGCGCTGCTCGGCTGCGGCGCGCTCAAGCAACTCGGGCCCCGCCACGGCGAGATCAAGTCCATGCGCACCGCCGAGTCCGCGCGCCGCCGCGGCGTCGCGCGCGCGATGCTCGCGCACCTGCTGGCCGAGGCCCGCCGCCGCGGCTGGGAACGCCTGAGCCTCGAAACGGGCTCGCAGCCGTTCTTCGAGCCCGCCCGCCGCCTGTACGCGAGCGCGAGCTTCGAACCCTGCGGCCCCTTCGCCGACTACACGAACGACCCGAACAGCTGCTTCATGACGATGGCGCTGTAGTCGCTCGGGCGACGGCTCCCGGGCCGCGGCCTCCCGCGACGAGCGAGGGCGGCGCCCCGAACGGAGCGCCGCCCTTGCGTGCTTCGACCGCCGCTACTTGCTGAACACGATCTCGCCGTCGTCGTTGAGGTCGAACTTCGACGCGAGCGGCTCCTTGGGCAGGCCGGGCATGCGCATGATCTCGCCCGTGATGGGGACGATGAAGCCCGCGCCGGCGGCGAGCTGGATCTCGCGCACCGTGACGAGGAAGTCCTTCGGCCGCCCGAGCAGCGCCGGGTTGTCCGAGAGGCTCTGCTGCGTCTTCGCGATGCAGACGGGCAGCTTGTCGAAGCCGGCCTTCTCGAGCTGCGCGCGGTCGCGCTTCGCGCGCGCCGTGTAGTCCACGGCCTGCGCGCCGTACATCTCGCTCGCGATCGTCAGGATCTTCTTCTCGATCGGCCAGTCCCACTCGTAGAGCGGCTTGAACTGCGGCTCGCTCTTCGCGACCAGGTCGCGCACGCGCTCGGCCAGCTCGATGCAGCCCTTGCCGCCCTCGCTGAAGCTCTTCGAGACCACGGCCTGCACGCCCAGCGTCTCGCAGTGCGCCTTGAGCGTCTCGATCTCCTCCTTCGTGTCGGTCGGGAAGTGGTTGATCGCGACGATGCACGGCTGGCCGAACTTGCGCGTGTTCTCGAGGTGCTTCTCCATGTTCGACAGGCCGCGCATCATGGCCGGCACGTCGCTCTCTCCGACGTCGCTCAGGCGCTTGCCGCCGTGCATCTTGAGCGCGCGGATCGTGGCCACGAGCACGGTGGCGGCGGGCGCGAAGCCGCCGTAGCGGCAGTTGATGTCGAAGAACTTCTCGGCGCCGAGCTCGAACGCGAAGCCGGCCTCGGTCACCACGATGTCGGCCAGCGCGAGCGCGGCCTTCGTGGCCGTGATCGTGTTGGTGCCGTGGGCGATGTTCGCGAACGGGCCGCCGTGCACGAACGCGGGCACGCCCTCGGTCGTCTGCACCAGGTTGGGCTTGATCGCCTCCTTGAGCAGCGCGGCCATGGCGCCGACGGCGTTCATGTCCTTCGCGGTGACCGGCGTGCCGTCGGAGCGGTAGCCCACGACGATGCGGCCGAGGCGCGCCTTCAGGTCGGGGATGCCGTCGGCCAGGCAGAGCACCGCCATCACCTCGCTCGCGGCGGTGATGTCGAAGCCGCTCTCGCGCGGAATGCCCTCGGTGCGGCCGCCCAGGCCGATGATGATGTCGCGCAGCGCGCGGTCGTTCATGTCCACGACGCGCTTCCAGGTGACGCGGCGCGAATCGAGGCCGGCCGGATTGCCGTTGTGCAGGTGGTTGTCCACGAGCGCGGCGAGCAGGTTGTGCGCGGCCGAGACGGCGTGGAAGTCGCCGTTGAAGTGCATGTTGATGTCGAGCGCGGGCACGACCTCGGACGCGCCGCCGCCGGCGCCGCCGCCCTTCATGCCGAACACGGGTCCCAGGCTGGGCTCGCGGAGCGCGGCGGCCGTGCGCACGCCGATCTTCGAGAGGCCCTGCACGAGGCCGATCGTGGTCGTGGTCTTGCCCTCGCCGGCGGGCGTCGGGGTGATGGCGGAAACCAGCACGAGCTTGCCGCGGCGCGGCTTGTCCTTGAACGCCGCCAGCGACAGCTTGGCCTTGTAGTGGCCGTACGGCTCGAGTTGGGAAGGATCGATATCGAGGGACTTCGCGACTTCGTAGATGGGCTTCATGAAAGGGTTCGCTTTCCTTGGCCGGCCGCGGGGGTTGGAGGTTCGCGGCGCGGGACAGCGCATCCTCGCCGCCCGCGCACGCTTCCGCAACCGGGCCGCTCGGACCGCCTCCGGCCGCCCGGACGGTCCCGAAATCCGCGCCTCGCGGGGTCCTCGCGGGCCGTCCGCCGGGCCCGGCCGGCCCTCCCGCGACCGGGCTGTCACCTCAAGCGGCCCGCCGGGCCGGCCGAAAACCCGGCGCAAAGGCTCGTTCCCTCGAAACGTCCCTGCACGAACCCCCTCGGCGGGTGCGGACTGCCGTCCGTGCCTGCCTCCGTTCGCGGAGGATCGTCCGGTCATGGACGCACGCCCTTCGGGGCCCTGGATGGAAGCCGGCCGCGAAGCCGGCCTGGTGCTCTCGGCGCAGCGCGGAGATCTCGACGCGCTGCTCGAGTTGTTGCGCCACTACCAGCGTCCGCTCTGGCGGCTGTGCTTCGCCTTCGCCGGCGACGTCGTCGAGGGCGAGCGGCTCGTGCAGGAGACGTCGCGGCGCGCGCTGCGCAACCTGCGCCAGCTGCCGGTGGGCCAGCCGTTCTTCCCGTGGCTCGCGCGCATCGCGCGCGCGCTCGCGGTGGCGCGCTCGCGCCGGCGCGCGGGCGACGAGCCGGACACCGGCCTGCGCCGGCCGAACGGTGACCGCTGGAGCAGCGGCGTGCTCGGCGCGCACGACCTGGAGTACCAGAAGGGCGTGCTCGCGGCGTTCGCGGGCCTGCCGCCCGACGACCAGCTGCTGCTGGCGATGCGGCTGTTCGAGCGCCTGCCGTACGCCGAGGTCGCGAAGATCGCGGGGCTGTCGATGCCGGCCACCATGCACCGGATCGCAGCGGCGCGCGAACGCATCGAGCACGCGGTGCGCGAGCGCGGAGAGAAGGCGGCGTGAGGCACCTGACCGTCCAGCAGATCTCGGGCTCGCTCGACGGCGCGCTGTCGGGCGTCTCGCTGGAACTGGTCGTCCGCCACCTGGCGACGTGCCACGAGTGCCGCGAGCGGCACTCGCGCCTGACCAAGCAGGACGACGCGCTGCGCCGGCTGCTCGATTGCGACCTGTCGGACGTCTTCCACGAGGACGTGCTCGCGCGCCTCGGCGTGGTGCTCGAAGCCGAAGCGCGCGGCGAGATGCCGCCCGAGCACGCGCTGCCCCCCGAGCTGGCGCCGCTGCCGCCCGAGCCCTCGCCGTCGCGCCCCATGCCGCGCCCGCCGAGCGGCGCGGTCCCGAATCCCGCGATCCTCTCCGACGAAGAGCAGGCGCGCCGCACCGCGGAGGAGCTGAAGGCCGCCGAGGCAGCGGCGCTGAGCTCGCTCGAAGAGCTGATGCGCGAGATGCGCGCGATGCAGGAGGCGCCCGCAGCGCCCGCGAAGCCCGCGCCCGTGCCGCCGGCCGAAGTGCCCGGGTCGCTGCTCGCGTTGCCGCCCGACATCCTGGCCGCGCTCCGCGAAGCGGGCAGCGAGCCGCCGCGCACGTCGGGGCCCGCCGCGGGCGCGCCGCCTCCGGTCGAGCCGCCCGCCGTCGCCGGGCCGCCGGCGGCGCCGAGGCCGGAACCCGTCGCGGAGCCCGCCGCGATCGAACCGCCCGCCCCGCCCGAGCAGCCGCGCGCCGACGAAGCGGCGCCGCTCGCCCTCGAGCCGGTGGGCGTCGATCCGCGGCCCGAGGCGGGCGGGGGCGAGGCGCCGT
>CAZIXL010000167.1:0-6753 GCA_964542885.1 uncultured bacterium | reverse complement strand
CGCGCCGCTGCGGTCGCCGGCCGCGAACACGACGGGCCACGGCCCGCCGCGCGCCACCCAGCCCACGCCGGGCTCGTACGTGTTGAGCGTGACGCGGCCCTCGGCCGGGTCGTAGCGCACCTCGATGTGGCCGTCACTCCACGCGGGGCCCTGCACCTTGAGCATCAGGTCGCGCTCGCCCGCGGCGCCGGGCGGTGCCGCGAACGTGACGTACGCCTCCTGCTCGGGCCCGAAGACCGCGCCGCCCCAGGTGATCGAGGCGTCGGCGGCGTTCACGACGCACGTGCTGTCGAGGATCGCGAACCCGGAGGTGGCGCCGGCCCACGCGCCGCCGAGCGGGCCGTCGGGGCGCCCGAAGTCGTCGAGCACGCCGGTCGTCGGGAACGGGAAGTCCTGCGTCACGGTGATCGCCACGGCGGCGGTGTCGATCGCGCCCGAGGTGTCGGCGACCGACAGCACCGCCTCGTAGGCGCCGGGCAGAACGTAGTCGTGCGTCGGGTTCGGCAGGCTCGAGCCCTGCCCGTCGCCGAACGTCCACGCGTACGCCAGGGGCCCGCCGTCGGGATCGAACGAGCCCGCGCTCGAGAACGACACGTGGAGCGGCGCGACGCCGGCCACGACGTCGGCGCCGGCCGCCGCGACCGGCGGCGTGTTGCCGCCGCTCGAGCCCGTGAAGCGGATGCGGCGCACGTCGCCGGGGTAGATCACGGCGTACAGCAGGTCGCCGTTCACGGGATCGGTCTCCATCGCGACCGGCCCGCCCGCCTGGTCGGCGAAGTCGAGCGAGGAGACGAGCTGGTTCGCGCCGCTCATCTCGAGCGCCTTGAACCAGTTGAACGTGAACTCGACCTGGAAGTAGCGGCCCTGGTACGCGGGCGGGTAGAGCGAGCCCGTGTAGAACGCGCCGCCGATCGAGGTGCGCCCGATGGCGCCCGGCGGGTTGCTGTTCGCGGGGTTGCCGTGGTCCCACCAGGCGGTGGGCCACGTCACGGTGCTCGGGTTCTCGGGCGTTCCGATCGTCGCGCAGCCGGCGTGCGCGGGCGTGAGCGCCTGGTAGTCGGTGCGCGGCTCGAGCCCTTCCCAGCACGGCCAGCCGAAGTTGAGCCCGCCCGTCGCCGCGACGTTCAGCTCCTCGACCTCGCCCCAGCCCACGTCGCCGATGTACAGCGTGCCGGGCTGGCCGGCGGCCGGGTTGGTCGAGCCGGTGCCGGGGCGGATCGTGAAGCGGAACGGGTTGCGCAGGCCGTACGCCCACACGCGCGAGCGCACCGAGGTCGGATCGCCGTCCCAGAACGGATTGCTCGGGTAGCCGTGCCCGGTCGCGGGATCGAGGCGCAGGATTTTCCCGCACAGGCTGTTCAGGTACTGCGCGCGGAACGCGCCGATGTCCTCGGACGGGTCGGTCCTGCCGGGCCCGAACGCGTTCGGGTCCATGCCGCCGCCGTCGGCGGTCGTGAACTGGCCGCCCTCGCCGGTCGAAACGAGCAGGCTGCCGTCGCGCCCGAAGCGCACGGTGCCGATCGTGTGCGTGGTCGAAGCGACGAGCGGGCCGTGCGTCCAGTCCACGCCCAGCAGGATCGTGCGCGAGGCCGGGTCGACCACGTTGGAATCGGCCGGCGTACCCATGTGGTAGCGCACGAGCCGGCCGAAGGCGTCGTCGTTCGTGTCCACGCCGTCGCTGTCGGGATCGACCGTGTAGAGCAGGTAGATCCAGCGGTTGTTCACGAAGTCCGGGTCGACGGCCAGGCCGAGCGCGCCGCGGTCGCCGTTGTCGAGCACCTCGTTCTCGGCGCTCCAGGTGGGCACGGCGTTCTTCACGCCGTTCTTGAACACCCAGAGCCGCCCGCGCTTCTCGAGCACGAGCATGCGGCCGTCGGGCAGGAACCGGAAACACGTCGTGAAGTCGAGCCCGGCGCCCGGCGTCGCGCTGTCCACGACGAAGCCCGGCGGCAGGTTCACGGCGCGCACGGGCGCGGCGAGCGCGGCGACCGCCGGCAGCACGACGGCGGAGACGCGGAGAAGGAACGTGCGGACGCCCGACGCGAGGGAGGGTGGCAAGTTGTCGACTCCGGGGCGAGGGGAGGATGGACTGGAGGGCCACGGCGCAGAGTGGAGCTTACGACGCCCGGCTCCCGCCTGTGACCAGCCGAATTGCGGCCTCCGCCCGCTCAGCCCGTCCGGCTCTCCCGCTGCAACATCAGGATCTGCCACAGGTCCCGGCGGCTGCGGCGCCGCAACGGGAGAATGGCGAGGCGGCCCGTCGGCCCGACCGACTTCTCGAGGTACTTCATTTCCTCGAGATTCGCCCGCACGGTCTCGTTCACCGGCACCTCGACTCCGGCGGCGCGCGCGAGCAACAGGCCCTTCGCGCGCAGCGACAGCTCGAGATGCACCGTCAGCAGGCAGAAGAGGTCCGCCACGACCAGCGGCGAGAACTTCGCGCGCAGGGCTTCGAGGTAGCGGCCCACGGCCGTCTCGCCGACCCGTCCGTCGAGGATCGACTCGAGCATCTCCACTTCGCCGTCGAAGCCGGCCGCGAGCCACGCGCGCGTCGCGCGCTCGCTGTACTCGAACGCCCCGAGCAACAGGACCGGCATGGTGGCGAGGAGGACCGCCGTGGTCACGAACGGTGAGCCACTCAGCTGGTTGAACGCGGCGTGCACGACGATCGCGACGGCGATGCCCGGCGCGAACACGAACGGGTCCACGCGCCCGAAGCGGTCCGAGAGCGCCTTGCCGAGGATCGCGAACAGGGCGGTCGTGGAGCCGTGCATGATCGCGGTGCCCAGGCCGCGCACGAGCCAGAGCGCCAGCGTGGCGTCGTGCAGTGCGCTCGCGTAGTAGACGTTCTCGGCGAGCGCGAACCCGGCGCCGGTCGCGAAGCCGAGCACGCCGGCATCCACGACGAAGCCGACGCGATTGGCGGCCACCAGCCACACGATGAGCAGGCCCTTCAGCGACTCCTCGACGAACGGCGCGATCCAGGCGCGGAGCAGTACCGGTGGCACCTGCCCCGCCTCCAGCAGGAGCCGGTTCGCGCCGAATGCGGCGAGCGCGGCCGCCACACCGCCGGCGAGCGCCAGGACGAGCGTCGTCCGGTGGACGAGCTTGTAGCTGTCCATCAGGCGCAGTCCCAGCAGGAACAGCACGACCGGCACGAACCCCGCGACCAGGCTCCAGAAGTTCATCGTCAGAGGATCTTGAGCGAGACCATCCCCTCGCGCGAGGGCTTTTCGCCCTTCTCGAACGCCGCGGCCCATCCGAACGACAGCGTGAGCGGCGCCTGGGTGAGGAACTGGAAGCGGACGTCCACCTGCGCGCCGGCGTTCGCGAGGTTCCGCCGCGCCGCGGGGTCGTCCAGGTTCGTGGCGAGGCCGCCGCTGAAGAACGACAGGCGCGCCCAGGCCGCGTACAGGGCGAGCGTACCGAGGCGTTCGAAGCGCAGCGCGGGGAGGTTCCAGTCCAGCATCGCGCGCGCGTAGCTCGTGCCCGAGACCGCGTCGATTTCGGCACCGGGGAAGCGGTACGGGTCGCGGTAGCGCTTGGATTCCTGGTCGTCCACCCAGTTGTTGCCGAACCCGCCGAAGTAGAAGTTGGCGAACGGCTCCGCCCGGTCGCCGGTGGCCACTCCGCCCGCGGTGCGCAGCCACAGCGACGAGTTGGGCAGGCCGGGCAGGGGATGGCCGAGGGAGGCGCCGCCGTCGGCGAACCAGTAGCCCTGCCAGCCGGAAACGCCCCCGCGCACGAAGCGCACGCCGTTCTCGCGCACGCCCGCCCACGCCTCGACGCCGCGCACGAAATCCGGCGCGCCCATGGAGGTGCGCAGGTTCCGGTAGTGCAGCTGCGTCGCGCCGGCGAGCAGTTGGTCGAAGCCCGCCGACGTGGCGACGTTCTGGTTGTCGGGCAGGCGCTCGAGCCCGGTCCAGTGGCTGGCGTCCACCGACCAGCGCAGCTCGCGCGGGCGGTCGTAGACGAGCGTGCGGTGCCACGACGCGAGGATCCCCTGCCCCTTGCGGCTCGTCTTCACGGGCCCGAAGAGGTCGTAGAACGACGCCGGGTTCCAGCGGTACGCGAGCGAGAGGTCGTAGCGCCGGTAGCGGGCCGTGACGTGGAACCGCTCGCGCTCGGGGAGGTTCTCCTGCGGCGTCACGCTGACGCCGAGCCCGAACTCGTGGAAGAGCAGCGGGTCCGAGGCGTTCGCCTGCCAGCCCACCGCGGTGCGCCCCTTGTAGGCCTCGACCATCGGGTAGGCCGTCGTCAGCCCGACGTGCCGGAGCCCGCGGTAGGGCCGCGGCGCCGAGCGCACCGGATCGAGCTGGACGGTCGAGGGCGGAGGCACCGCCCAGGTCTTCAGGACGGGCCGCTTCTCGACCAGCCGCTCGCCGAGGAAGTCGATCGAGCTGACGTCGGTGAGCGGCGTGGGCAGGATGCGCGCCGGGCGGAAACCCTGCCCGCTGTAAGTGAACACGAGCAGCGAGTCGTCCCCGGTCGGCACCGGCCGGAAGAAACCGGTCTCGGCGTTCGAAACCACGTCCATCGAGTCGGCGTCGAGGTCGTAGCGGAAGATGTTCGAGACGCCCGTGTAGTACGAGCTGCCCCAGAGCCGGCGGCCGGACGGCTCGAACGTGAACCCCGCGGGCACCGCCGTGCCGAAGTCCCAGAGCGTCCGCGAAGCCGTGTCGCCCGCCGCCAGCGACGCCGTGTCGAGCAGGCGCAGCGTCTGGCGGCCGCTGATCTCGGCGAACGACGCGGCGAGCGTGCGGCCGTCGGGCGATACGTCGAGGTCGTACAGGTCGAGCCCGTAGGGCAGCGCCCACACCAGCTCCCAGTTGCGGTAGGGCGGTTTCAGCCGGACGAGCGCCGAAACCCCGTTCAGGTGGCGCACGCCCCACAGCGCCTTCGACGTCCGGTCGAACACGAGGTCGCCGATGCGCGCGTCGCGGATCAGCCGCCGGTCGCGGCCGGTCGCAAGGTCGTGGACGTTCAGGTCGCGCCACTCGTTGTTGTCGGTCGTGTAATAGAGCTTCCGCGCGTCGGGGTCGAACGCGAGCGAGGTCACGAAGTAGAGCGCGGGGCCCTTGACCTCCTGCAGGGTGCGCTCGGGACCGCCGTCGAGCGGGATCGCCGCGAGGTGGGCGAGCGCGCCGGGGTGGAACACGCCGGCCAGGATCGAGCGGCTCGCGCTGTCCACGTATGCCCGCGAGACGGAGCCGACCGCGAGGGGCGACAGGTCGCGACAGGGCGTGATCAGATGCTGCCGCACCCGGGCGAGGTTCGCGCGCTGGAAATCGTGCTCGAAGCGGATCCAGTCGGCCCAGCCGCCCGACAGGCTCTTCCCGAAGACGTGCGCGAACTGGCTGGCGAAGTAGCGCCGGCTGCCGGGGCTCCGGTTCACCCACGCCACGAACTGCTCGGGCGAGTACTCCCACGCGAGCCAGGTCATGAAGCGCGTGCCGTACAGGTAGGAGTTGGCGCCGACCTGGAAGTCGGCGTGCGTGCCCGCCGACTCGAGCCCCAGCGGATCGTAGAAGTGCGCGCTGTCGCGCACCATCGCGCGGAACACCATCTCGTCGTAGGGGCCCTGCGCGCGGCCGAAGCCGCCGGCCATCCACGTCTCCATGAACGTCGCGATGCCCTCGTGGTACCAGCGGGGGGAGGCGCGGCGCGGGACCGTGAGGTTGCCCCACAGGATGGTCTCGGGATGGTCGCTCGACTCGCGCACCTTTCCGTGGAAGACCGTCCGCCAGAAGCGGTCGGCGCCCGCGGCGCCGTCGAGCGCCAGCACGTGCACCAGCTCGTGGTTCATCGTGAAGTGGATGCGCTCGTTCGAGGGGCCCGTCTCGTACACGAAGCTCGTCGGCGCGACGTGCAGCAGCAGGCTGTTCCGCGGGTTCACCCACACGCCCGCGTTCCCGTAGTCGGCGAAGTCGTCGAGCATCACGTTCACGGGCTCCGAGGGCGTGTAGCCCCAGAGCCGCTTGTGAAAGCGCATGCTGTTCTCGAAGCAGCGCGCCGTGTAGGGCGCGATGAACGAGAGCACCGGCGAGGGGTAGGTGAGCCGCAGATCGTCGGCGTCGATCTCGTCGACCTGCGCGCGCGCCGCGGTCCCGACCGCCAGCAGCAGGGCGGCGGCGAGCGGCACGAGGAGCGAACCGGGGGAGCGGGGCATCGCTGGCGGTCTCCGGAAAACGGCGAAGCGCGGACCCGGGGCCGGAGCCCCGGATCCGCGCCGGGCGGGAGCGGCCGTGGAGATCGCCGCCCGCCGCCGTCGGGTCAGTTCGTGGTCGAGAAGCGGCCCGCGTCGATCATCCGGGCCAGGTCCTGGAAGCGCGCCGCGGCGTCGACGTAGCGGCCGGCGTCGGTCAGGCGGGCGAAGGCGTCGATGCTCTTCGCCAGCGCGCGGGCGTTCGCGTCGGACACGGCCAGCTTCGCGAAGTCGGTCGAGCGGGCCAGGTCCTGCGCGGCCTTCGCCACGTCGGCGGCCATCTTCGCGGCGTCCGCCGACTTCGCGGCGTCCACGCTCCGGGCCGCGTCGACGGCCCTGGCGGCGTCCACGCTCTTCGCCGCGTCCTGCATCCGGGCCAACTCCTCGGCTCTCGCGGCCAGGTCGGCCGCGCTCCGGGCGGCGTCGGTCATCTTCGCGGCCTCGGCCGACTTCTCGAGGTCGCGGGCCTGGGCCGCCAACTCGGTGGCACGCGCGCTCGCGACCACCATGCGCGACGCATCGCTGCAGCGGGCCAGGGCGCGCGCCTC
>CAZIXL010000166.1:0-6774 GCA_964542885.1 uncultured bacterium | reverse complement strand
CGCGCGCTCGCGCGCATCGCCGACCGCGTCGCGGCCGTCGCGGCCGCACTCGTGCCCACGCACGAAGCGTTCGCCGCAGCCGACGTGCACGTGCGCGGCGCGCGCGAGGCGGCGGCGGACGGGCTCGCGGCGGCGGCGGGGACGAGCGACGACGGGCGGCTCCACGCCGCCCGCATCGCCGTCAAGAAGTGGCGCTACGCAGAGGAATCACGCGCGGCTTCGGACGTTCCCCGGCGGAAGGCTCCGCTGGGCGCGCTTCGCGACGCCCAGCGGGCGCTGGGCGAGGTCCACGATCACGCGGTGCTTCGCGACCTGCTTCGTCGGGAGGCGCGCCGCGCCGATCGCGCCGGGGAGCCGGCGCGCTGGTCGCGCCTGGCCGCGGTCGTCCTGCGCCTCGAGTCGGCGCGGCGGGCGCTGCTGCAGGAGCTTCCGCGGAAGCTGCGCGCCCTGTCGGACGCCGTCCGCCGCTGACGTCGGCGGCCGCCGCCGCGACCCCGATCCGCACCTCGGCTCCGAGCAGGCGCTCGAGCAGCTCGGTGCGTCCGCGGCCCGCCCACAGCTCGAGCTGGGCGTCGCGCGCGACGGTGGCGAGGATCGCCACGCGCTCGCCGCGCCGGTGCACGCTCACCTCGCGCACGAGCTGGTAGTGGCTCCGGTCCAGGCCCTCGGCCACGCGCAGGATCGCCGCCAGCCAGCGGACCGTACGCCGCTCGCGCTTCGGCAGCGCCGCGTAGCGCGCGTCGCGGCGCCGGCGCGGCCGGCCCTTGCCGTGGTAGCGGGCGATGAGCGCGATCTTCTCGATCTCGTCGGCGTGCAGGCCACGCAGGTTGCCGTTGCGGATGATGTAGGCCGAGTGCTCGGAGTGGCCGTCGTAGCCGACCACCGATCCCACGTCGTGCAGCAGCGCCGACCAGTTCAGCAGGTCGCGCTCGGCGTCACCCAGGCCGTGCCAGGGCTTGAGCCCGTCGAAGAGCTGCAGCGCCAGCCTGGCGACGTGCCGCGGGTGCGGGCCGTCGCCCTCGAAGCGCGCCAGCAGCCCGAGCACGCTGCGCTGGCGCAGGTCGTCGACGGGCTCGAGCGCCGTGACCTCGCGCCCGTGCCGAAGCAGGTAGTCGGTGACCAGGCCCTCGCGCACGCCGTAGTCCGACAGCGTGATCGAACGGGCGCCGGTCGCGCGCAGGATCTCGGACAGCACGATCGCGCCCGCCACGATGATCTCGGCGCGCCGCGCGTCGAGGCCGGGCAGCCGCTCGCGCTGCGCCTCGGTCATGCGCAGCAGCCGGTCGCCCTGGCGCTCGATCGCCTCCGCGTCGAGCACGTGACCGTTGATCTGGCGCACCGGCTCGCCGCGCTCCTCCCAGCTCGCGACGTGCGCGAGCGCGTGGATGGCGCCCGAGGAGCCGTAGAGCCGCGCGAACCGCCGGGTGCCGAGCCGGCGCAGCCCCTCGCGCACGCGGCGGCGCACCACGCGCCGCATGCGCTCGACCTCGCGCTCGGTCGGCGGGTCGTGCTCGATCATCGTCTCGGTCAGGCGCAGCGCGCCGAGCGGCAGGCTCACGACGTCGTGCAGCCGCTCGCGGTCCGCCGCCACGAGCTGGGCACTGCCACCGCCGATGTCGACGATGAGCGACGTGCGCTCCTCGAGTCGCAGCGCGGCCTTGACCGCGAAGTAGATGAGGCGCCCTTCCTCGGCCGCCGGGATCACGCGCGGGCCGATGCCCGACGCCTCGCGCGCGGCCTGCAGGAACGCGCCGCCGTTGCGCGCCTCGCGCACGGCTGCCGTGGCCGTGCAGAGGATGCGGTCCACCTGGTGCCGGCGCGCGAGCTGCACGAAGCGGCGCAGCGCCTCGGCGGTGCGCCGGATCGCGTCGCCGCGCAGGCGGCCCGAGCGGAACGAGCCGCGGCCGACCTGCACGACCTCGCGCTCGCGGTCCAGCACCGCGAACTCCGTGTGGCGCACCGCGCGGGCGATGACCATGTGGATCGAGTTCGTGCCGATGTCGATGGCGGCGATGCGCATGCCGGGCCTCCCCTGGGTGCGGGCTCGCGTCCTCGCGGACTGTATCGGCCGGGTGCGGATGCGGCCAAATGGGCCGCGCCGGCCCCGCGGGGCGGCTTCCGGGCGATGCCGTGCGCGCCACGCTCGGCGCTCGCGCGCCCGCCTTGGGGCCTCCGCGGACGCGCGGTCGAGCCCCCGACCGCCTGACGATCGGTCGGGCGCGCTTTCGACAACCTGGCCAATCCGGCAGTTGCCGATTTGCCTCGCCGTTTCCAAGTTGTTGCGCGCGCGTTACGCGCCCCGGGGCACGCGCGATGCTGCTGCCGGCCGGTTGCCGGGTCCCGGAGGTACGCCATGTCCCGAAACTCCCGATGCGCCGTCGCACTCGCGCTGCTGGCCTGGGCCGCGGCGCCCGCGCGCCCCGCGCTCGCCACCGAATACGTCTACGCGTCGGGCGTCGCGCTGCCGGGCGGCGGCCGCGCCGAGCGCGTCCAGATGGCGGGCGTCCGCCGCCTCGTGACCGGCGGGTTGCTCGGCGAAGTCTCGGCGACCCGCCTCGGATCCGGAGCGGGCCTGTGGGCGATCGCCTACGCGCGGCCCGTGCGCGGCCTGCGGGCCGGCGGCGGCGTGCTCGCGCTGCGCGCCCCCGATCGCACGTCGCCTGCCCGCGGCGCGCCGGTGGCCGGAGGCGGGTTCCAGCTCGCGTGCGGCGCGCAGGTCCCGCTGTCGGACGAGCTCGGCGTCGACCTCGACGCGCGCTACGTGTGCTTCGAGCGCCCGCAGGCGAGCGCCGCGCCCGATCGCTTCGCGAGCCGCTACTGGACCTTCACGCTCGGCGTCACGGTGCTCGGCGGGCGGTGACGCCCGCCCGAAGGCGCCCCGCGGCGCGCGCGAACGCAGGCCCGCTCAGCGCCAGCCCTCGCGCACCGCGCGGCCGTACGCGGCCCAGTAGGGGTCGGGCGCCGGCGCGTCGTACGTGACGACCCGGCCCTCCTCGTCCACGACCCACACGCGGCCCGAACCCTTCAGCACCTCGCCGACGTCGGCGGCGGGGATGCCTGCTTCGGCCAACTGCGCGAGCACGGTGCCCGCGTGCTCGGCCCGCGCGGTCGCGAGCAGCGCCCCCTCGGCGAGCGTCGTGTACGGGTCCACGCCGAGCACCTCGCACGCCACGCGCACCTCCGGCGCCAGCGGGATGCGCGCACGCTCCACGCGCAGGTCGTGCCCGCAGGCTCTGGCCAGCTCGACCAGGCCGCCGATCACGCCGCCCTCGGTCGCGTCGTGCAGCGCGGTCACCCCGCGCTCGCGCACGCCCACGCGCACGGCGGCGCGGCAGTCGGCGACGACGCTCACCGCCGATTCGAGCGCGCGCAGCCGCGCGAGCGCGCCCTCGTCGAGCCCCGCGGCCGCGAGCGCGGCGGCGAGGCGCTCGGGGCAGAGCGACGCGGCGACCGCGGCCGTCTCGACCGCGCAGCCCTTGGTGAGGATCACGCGGTCGCCCGGCGACGCCATGGCCGGCGTCACGTAGCGGCCCTCGTCGCCCACGCCGATCAGCGTCGCGGCGCCGACGATGCTCAGGTCGCAGCCCTCGTAGCGCCCGGTGTGGCCGGTGACGACCGCCACGCCGAGCTTCGCCCACTCGTCGCTCATCGCGCGCCAGTACTCGCCGAACGCGTCGTCGCCGAAGTGTGGCGGCAGCGCGAAGTCGACGCTCGCGTAGGCGGGCGGGATGCCGGTCGTCCACAGGTCCGAGGCGATCAGGTGGCACGCGAGCCGCGCCGAGCGCGCGGGCCCGAGCGCCGGGATCACCGACAGCGGGTCGGTCGTCACCGCCATCACGCGGCCGGCGCCGATCTTCACGATCGCCGCGTCGTGCCCCGCGCGCGGGCCCGCGAGCACCTCGGGCCGCTCGGCCCCCAGGTGCGGCGCGACGATGCGCGTGAACGCCTCGGGCGACAGCTTGCCGAGCGCGGCCGGGGCACCCGTCATGGGAGCGACGGCCCGTACAGCACGGCGTTGGTCAGCAGCCGCTCGGTGTTGCGCCAGAACATCCGGAAGAGCACCGGCCCGGCCAGCATCACCACGTGACCGTCGCCGACCGGCTCGTCGATCGCGAACGCGCCGTTCGCGAGCCGCCGCTCGGTCTCGGGCCACGTCCAGCCGGTCATCGTGAGCGGCGCGCGGTCGAACGTGAGCACGTTCGCGCCGTCGCGCGAGCGCGTGAGCATGGTGTGCCCGGCGAGCATCACCGGGATGCGCGGCGTCTCGTAGCCCCACGCGAGCCAGTGGCGCGCGTCGACGGAAGCCCAGAACGTGGTTCCCGGAATCTCCTGCGGGCGGCGTTCCGCCTCGGCCGCGGCGCTGTCGGCGGGCGCGTCGTCGTCCTTGTCGTCCTTGCCGTCGTCCTTCGCCTTCACGCCCACGACCTTCGCGCTCGAGAGCCCGACCTGCTTGAGCGTCGGGAACTCCGCCGCGTCGTCGAGGCAGACCAGTTCGCCACCGCGCCGGATCCAGTCCTCGAGCACCTTCGGGTCGCCGAACGAGCCGGCCAGCGCGTGGGCGTCGCCGTCGGGCACGATCACGACGTTGTAGCGGTCGAGCACGCGCGGCAGCCGGTCGATCGGCACCGCGGTGAAGCGCTCGCCCAGCCGGCGCTCGAACAGGAACCACAGCCAGCCGTAGGCGTCCTGGCTGCCGGGGCCGTCGACGACGACGGCGATGCGCGGACGCTTGAGGCTCGCGACGCTGTAGGAGCCCGTGCCCGTGTCGCCGCGGTCGGGGTAGGCCGTGTCGAGCGCCGCGACCTTCACGCCGCAGCCGCGCGCCAGCTCGGCGATGCGCTCGTGCAGCGTGGCGGGGTTGCGCTCGACGCGCACGACGAAGCTGCCGCGCGGCCAGTCGCGGCCGCCCGCGCGCAGCGGCTTCGTGGCGGTCGCGACGCGGAAGTCCTCCTGCAGCAGCCGCAGCGCCAGCCGCGCGGCGCCATCGGTCGCGCACGACCACACGTAGGCGCTCGTCGCCGGCCCGCCCTCGATCCCGCCGCGCAGGTCGAGCGCGACCGCGCCCTGCGCGTCGTGCAGCACGAGCGGCGCCGGGCGCGAGACGCGCGCGGTGAACGGCAGCCCGACGGCCGCCGAGTCCGGCAGCACCTCGGTGGCCTCGTCGGGATGGTTCGGGTCGGGCTCGGCCAGCGCCACGCCCGCCGGCGGCAGCTCGCGCACGGCGTACGCGGCCACGCCGTAGCTGGCGGGCAGGCACCACGAGGTGATGTCGTAGAAACCGTAGTCCTCGTCGGGCACGTTCTTCCCGCGGCGCACGTTGCGCTCGTACTTCTCCAGCTCGCGGCGCGCGAACGCCGTGTCGATCGAGCGGTCGTATTCGAACACGGCGCGCGCCACGCGGCTGCCCGGCTGGGCCAGGTCCACGACGAACGCGCCGTGCGGGAACGACCGCGCCGCCGCGGGCAGCGGCGTCGACGGATTGCCGGCGCGGTCGAGCCCCTTGCCGTCCTTCGGCAGCGGCCGGCCGCCCGGATCGCCCCAGGTGGGCCGGGCCGCGCGCACCGAGAACGGCTGCGCCACCCACCGCACCTCGACGCCGGTGTGCATCAGGTTCTCGGCCAGCGCCGCGGCGCGCACGGGATCGTCGCCCGGGTCGAGCACGTAGGCGCGCGCGTCGCCCTCGGGCGTGCAGGAGGCGCGCGCGAACGCGGCCGCCGCGCGCAGGCGCTCCTCGCGGTGCTTCACCGCCGTCTCGAGCGTCGTGAGCGAGGCCACGAAGTGGCGCTCCATGCCGTCGAGCATCGTGACCACGGTGCCGTCGTCGCGGCGCAGCGCCAGGTTGCCGCCGCCGTCGGTCTCGTAGGTCATGCCGACCGCGCCCATGAGCGTCGGCCACACGTCCCAGTAGCCCGCCGCGTGGAAGTCGAACACGTCGCGCACCAGGTACTGCCAGCCGTAGCGATCGAACGCTGCGGCGTTCGCGCGCCCGAACGTCTCGACCCAGTCCTTGTAGCCCGAGCCCGCCAGCGTCCAGTTGGTCGGATCGGCGGTCGGCGGAAAGAAGAACGACGGCGTCTGCCCGTGGTGGTCCACGAACACCTGCGGCCGCCAGCGCCGGATCGCGATCGAGGACTGCTGCGACTCGGGGTGGCTCATGGCCAGCGCGTCGCGGTTCGGGTCGAACTTGTAGTGCGTGAACCGGCCGTAGATGCCCCACGGCTGCGAGCGCTGCTGCTCCAGCGCCCAGCGCTCCGGGTCGCCCTGGCCGTTCGCGTTGATCCACGTCACGAAGCGCTCGTGCCCGTCGGGATTGTGCGCCGGGTTGACCAGGACCACCGCGTGCGCCAGCACGTCCTGCACGTCGTCGCCGTCGCCGGCCACGAGCTGGTAGGCGACCTGCATCATGGCCTCGAACGACGCCGACTCGTCGCCGTGGATGCTGTAGTTGAGCCACACGGTGATCGGCGTCTCGTGCACGAGCTTCTCGATCGTGGCCGCGTCGACGCCGCGCGGGTCGGCGAGCTTCCGGTTGGCCTCGCGGATCGCGTCGAGGCGAGCCAGGTTCTCGGGGCTCGAGACGATGAACAGTGTGCGCTCGCGCGCCTCGACGCTCTTGCCCATCGACTCGCGCCGCACGCGCTCGGGGCGCGCGTGCTCGAGCGCGTCGAGGTAGCGCTCCATGTTGCCCCACGTCGTGTGGAACGTGCCCGGCGCGTAGCCGAGCACGTCGGCCGGCCGCGGCACGCCCGCGTGGTACGGCCCGCGGTCGTAGAA
>CAZIXL010000165.1:0-6778 GCA_964542885.1 uncultured bacterium | reverse complement strand
CGCCCGGTGCCCGTAGGCGTGCCGGATCACGTTGTTCACGGCCTCGGCGACCGCCAGTTCGACCTGCGCGCAGTCGCGGCCGTCCATCCCGGCCGCCGCGCACAGGCCTCGCACCGCGCGCGCGAGCAGTTCCACGTTCTCGAGCCGGCTGTCCGACTGGAGCGTGATCGTGCGGGCCGGCACCCCGCCGTGCGGGCGCGCGCTCACGCCGCCCTCCGCTCGAGCGCGAGGAAGCTCACGTCGTCGGCGAACTCGGTCACGGCGCGCCACGCGCGCAGGTCGCGCTCGAGGATCGTGACCGCGGCGTCGAGCGGCAGCGAGCGCGTGTCGGCCAGCCAGCGCTCGAGCCGCTCGACCCGGAAGGGCTCGCCGTCGGGATTCGTGCACTCCGTGACGCCGTCGGAGTAGAGCAGCAGGCGGTCGCCCGGCGCGAACGGCACCTCGACCTGCTCGTAGTCGAGGCCGGGCAGCATGCCCACCGGGTAGCCCGAGTCGCCCAGCTCGCGCACCCCCGCGTCGTGCAGCAGCAGCGGCCGCGGGTGACCGGCCTGCGCGAACGTGAGCGTGCCCGCCGCCACGTCCGCGACGCCGTAGACCATCGTGAAGTACTTCATCGCGTCCGAGTCGTCCTGGAAGCGGCGGTTGAGCTCGCGCAGCACGTCGGCCGGCTCCGCCCAGGTCACGTCGGGCGAGCCCGGCTCCGAGTGCCCGAGCACGCCGTCCGAGGCCGGGCCGGGCGTGAGCAGCTTGCTGAGCGTGAACGACAGCATCGCCGACGGCACGCCGTGCCCGGCGACGTCGAGCACGTGGAAGCTGGTCCGCGCGGCGTCGAGCGGGTGCAGCCCGAACACGTCGCCGGCCACGAAGCTCGCCGGCAGGAAACGCCAGGCCGGGCGCAGCCCCGGCAGGGCCAGCCGCGGCGAGGGCAGCAGCGCCTTCTGCATCTCGGCCGCGGCCTCGAGGTCGAGCCGGGCGCTGGCGTACGCGTGCCGGAGCCGTTCGTTCTGCGCGGCGAGGTCGGACTCGAGCTGCAGCACGCGCTCGCCGGAGCGCACGCGGGCGCGCAGCTCCTCGACGTCGAACGGCTTCGCCATGAAGTCGTCGGCCCCGGCCGCCATGCCCTCGACCAGCGAGGCGGTGCCGCTGCGCGCGGTCACGAGCAGCACGTAGCAGTAGCCGCCGAACGGCGAGGCGCGGATGCGCCGCGTGAGCTCGAGCCCGTCCATCTCGGGCATGACCCAGTCCGTGATCACCATGCGGAACGGCGCGGCCTGGATGCTCTCCCACGCCTCGGTGCCGTCGTGCGCGGTGACGACGTCGTGCCCCCACTGGGTCAGCCAGCGGGTCAGCACCAGCCGGTTCACGGGCTCGTCGTCGACGACCAGGATGCGCATGGGACCCCGGACCCGGGCGGTTCGCCCGGGGGCGTGGAAAGCCGGAATGTCGTAGGTTCGCGCGGCACGCCCCGGTCCGCCGGGGCGCACGCTCGATGGGAGTCTCGGCGCGGACTCCGGAGCCTGAACCCGGACGGCCGCGGCCCGGCCCGGCCGGACCGTGGGGGCCCGGCACGAAGGAGGAAAAGACGGCCATGACGCCGGATGCGAGCTTCAGCGCGGCCGACCGCGAACAGTTGGCCGCGCGCGGGATCGACGAGGCCGAGGCCCGGCGCCAGCTCGCGCTCGTGGCGGCGCCCCCGGGCTACGCGCGGCTCGAGCGAGCGTGCACCGTCGGCGACGGCATCGTGCGGCTCGACGAGGCGCGGGTGCCGGCGCTGCTCGAGGCGCACGCGCGTGCGGCGGCCTCCGGGGCCGTGTCCGCGTTCGTGCCCGCCTCCGGGGCGGCCACGCGCATGTTCCGCGACCTGCTCGCCGCGCTGTCGCTGCCCGGCTCGCTGATGCCCGCCGACGTGCGCGCGGCCGCGGCCGCAGGCGGCCGCGAGGCGCGCGCGCTCGCCGAGTTCGCCGACGCGCTGCCGCGCTTCGCGTTCCACGACTCGCTCGCAGCGGCGCTGGCCGCGCGGGGCGAGGACGCCGGGCGCCTGCGCGAGCACGGGCCGTGGCGGCCGCTCGCCGAGGTGCTGCTCTCGCCCACGGGGCTCGACTACGACCGGCTGCCGAAGGGCCTGCTCGAGTTCCACCGCGACGGGACGGCGGTCCGCACGCCGTTCGAGGAGCACCTCGAGGAGGCGGCGCTGCTCGCGCGCGACGCCGACGGCAGGGCGCGCGCGCACTTCACCGTCTCGCCCGAGCACCGCCCCCGCTTCGAGGCGCTGCTCGCCGCCCGCGCGGAGGCGTTCGCCGCGCGCACCGGCGCGCGACCGGCGGTCGGCTTCTCGGAGCAGCACCCCGGCACCGACACGCTCGCGGGCGACCCGGCGGGCGGGCCGTTCCGCGACGCGGCCGGCCGGCTGCTCTTCCGCCCGGCGGGCCACGGCGCGCTGCTCGGCAACCTCGAGGCGTGCGGCAGCCCGTTCGTGATGGTGAAGAACGTCGACAACGTCGCGGTGTCCCGGCTGCGCCGTGAAGGTGCGCGCTGGAGCCGCGTGCTGCTCGGCCTGGTCGCGGAACTGCGCGCGGGCGCCGATGCGCTGCTCGCGCGGCTCGCGGACCCTGCCGACGCCGGCGCCGAGGCCGCGGCGCGCGCGTTCCTCTCCGGCGCGCTCGGTGACGCCGTGCCGGCGGCGGATCGCGCGGCGCTGCGCGCGCGGCTCGACCGCCCCGTGCGCGTGTGCGGCATGGTGCCCAACACGGGCGAGCCGGGTGGCGGCCCGTTCTGGGTGCGGGGCGCGGACGGCCGCGTGACGCGCCAGGTCGTCGAGACCTCGCAGGTGGACCCGGCTTCGCGGGAGCAGGCCGCGATCCTCGCGCGCGCCACCCACTTCAATCCCGTCTTCTTCGCGTGCTCGGTGCACGGGCCCGGCGGGCGGCCGTACCGGCTCGCCGACTGGGTGGACCCCGCCGCCGTGATCGTGACGCGGCGCAGCGCGGGCGGGCGCGAGCTGCTGGCGCTCGAGCGCCCGGGCCTGTGGAACGGCGCGATGGCGGAGTGGAACACGGTCTTCGTCGAGGTGCCGCTCGCGGTCTTCACGCCCGTCAAGACCGTCTTCGACCTGCTGCGCCCCGAGCACCAGGGCTGAGCGCCCGACGGGACGTGCCGCCCGGCGCGGCTACTTCGCGGCGCCCGCCCGCTTCGCCGGCTCGAAGTCCAGGGCCGCCGAGTTGATGCAGTAGCGCAGGCCGGTCGGCTTGGGGCCGTCGTCGAAGACGTGGCCCAGGTGCCCGCCGCAGCGCGCGCAGAGGACCTCGACGCGCTGCATGCCCCACGTGTCGTCGGCCTTCTCGACCACGTTCGCCGCCGCCACCGGCTGCCAGAAGCTGGGCCAGCCCGTGCCCGAGTCGAACTTCGTCCGCGACGAGAACAGCTCGAGCCCGCAGCCCGCGCACACGTACGTCCCGGCGCGGTGCTCGTTCCAGTAGCGGCCCGTGAACGCGCGCTCGGTGCCCGCCCTGCGCAGCACGTCGTACTGCTGCGGCGTGAGCCGCGCCTTCCACTCCGCGTCGGTGTGCGTAACGTGCCCGGGGCCGGCCGCGGGTGCGGCGGGGACGGACGGCGCGGACACGGCGAGCGCGGCCAGGGCGAGCGTGGCGAGGGCGAGGCGCGGGCGGGGCATGGGCTTCCTCCGGGAGTCGGGTGCGGGTGTCCGACCGGAACTACGCGGTTCGGATGGCCGCGTGACCCCCGCGGGTGTCCGACCGCCGTCAAGAAAGCGCCGGGCGCCGTCCCGCGCGGGGACGGCGCCCGGTGTGTTCGCGGCGTTCGCGCTCAGGCGGCGGCCAGGTCCCCGCGGCGCACCCAGATCTCGAGCTCCTCGCGCGAGAACGCCTCCCACAGGCGCCCCGAGTCGTGCAGCTGGATGAACGCGTTGACGACCTCGAGGAAGAACTGCTGGCCGGCGCAGCGCCGGAGCTCCTCGCAGGCGGCCCGCGAGGTGAGGCCGCGCCGGTAGGGGCGGTCCTCGGTCATCGCGTCGTAGGCGGCGCACACCATCACGATGCGGGCCCCCACGTGGATCTGGTCGGCCGACACGCCGCGCGGGTAGCCGCGGCCGTCGGGGCGCTCGTGGTGCGTCCACACGATCTCGGCGGCGGCCTCGAGCCCGGGGATGTCCTTGAGCATGGCGTAGCCGATCGTCGGGTGCGTCTGGACCACCGCGCGCTCGCCGGGATCCAGCGGGCGGGGGCTCTGGATGACGTCGTGCAGGATCGCGTTGCGGCCCAGGTCGTGCAGCAGCGCGCCCATCTCGATGTCCGGCCACTCCGCCTCGGGAACACCCAGCTCGCGGGCGATGCGGAGCGCGTAGCGCGAAATGCGGAGCGAGCGGCCGCGCGTGAACGCGTCCGCCGCGTCGATGACCGACGTCAGCGCTCGAACGGTGAGCAGCAGCGACTGCCGGGAGTCCATGCATGCCTCCGGGATGGGCCCGGTCCCGTCCGGGGACCGGGGTACGCCCGGGTTGTCGGCCCGATCCGGCCCCGGCTTCACCGCATATTGCGGTCCGTGCTCAAGCTGCGCCGCGGAAGGGCCGATGAGTGCGCCATGGCCCACTCCCATTCCCAGGACCGGATGCGCCGTCCCATCGCGGACAGCCAGACGCTGCCGAGGGTCGATTCGTTCGTGCCCACGGTGCTCGCGTGGCGCGCGCTGAACGAGTGGGACGAGGTCAAGGGGCAGGTCGTCCGTTCGGACGCGCGCGTCGCCGAGTTGCTGCTGGGCCTGGTGCGCGACACCGCCGACGCGCGGTACGACGAACAGAAGCTGCTGGACGTGATCGCGGACTACGCCCTGCGGGCGTTCCCGAACGCCACCAACTTCGTGCTCGTGAGCCGCGACGAGGTCACCGACGACCTGGTCGTGCGCCGCGCGCAGACCCACGAGGGCGCCTCGACCGACGCGGTGCAGCTCAGCCGCACGATCGCCGAGCGGGCGATGGGCGAGGACTGCGCGCTGCTGTACGTGAGCGGCAGCGGCGGCGGCTCGGCGACGGAGAGCCAGGTGCTGTCGCGCATGGAGACGGCCATCTGCGCGCCGCTGCGCGACGACCAGGGGCCGTTCGGCGTGATCCAGCTCGACGTGCGCCGCCCGAAGCGCGGCCGGTTCACCCGCGAGGACGTCGACCTGCTGTCGGTGTTCGCCAGCCAGGCGTCGCTCTCGCTCGAGCACCTGCGGGCGCACCAGCAGCAGCAGGTCGCGTTCGCCTCGACGATCAACGCCCTCGTGCACTCGCTCACGCTGCGCGACCCCGAATCGGCGCGGCACTCCGAGCGCGTGCAGGACGTGGCCGTGTGGATCGGCCGCCAGATGGGGCTCGACGCCCTGCGGCTCGAGATCGTGCGCGTGGCCGCGCTGCTGCACGACCTGGGCAAGCAGGGCGTGCGCGACGAGGTGCTGTTCAAGCCCGACCGGCTCACGGACCTCGAGCGCGCGGAGATGGACACGCACGCGGCGCACACGCAGAACATCCTCGACCGGATCGTCTACCCGGTGGCGCTGCGCGAGGTGCCGCGCATCGCGGCGTGGCACCACGAGAAGATGGACGGCACCGGCCCGTTCGGCATCGAGGCGGCGCAGATCCCGCTCGAGTCCCGGATCCTGTCGGTGGCCGACGTGTTCGACGCGCTGCTCAGCCCGCGTCCCTACCGCGAGGCCCTGAGCCCGCGCCGCGCCCTGCTCATCATCGAGAACGGCGAGGGCGTGGACTGGGACCCCGAGGTGATCGCGGCGCTCAAGTCGTGCCTGCACGAGATCCTGGCCGACGTCTACGCCGTGGCCCCCGAGGTGGGGGAAGGCGACTCGGCCGAGGAAGCCGCCTGATCAGGCGGCGCGCAGGCCCCGCGCAGGCCCGCGTCCCCCGTCCTCCGCGGCCTCCATCAGCTCGGCGAGCGGGTCGCCCGCCAGGTCGAGCGTCGTCGCCAGGCCCGCGCTGAAGGCGAGCGCGCCGGCGTCCGGGCCGGCTTCCGCGTCGACGGCGGCCTGCAGCCGCTCCAGCGCCGGGGCGACGCCCGCGGCGCCGTGCACCAGCATGAGCGCGCCGAAGCGCGCACCGCCGATGCGGCCGAGCACGTCCGAGTCGCGGAACGAGTCCTTCAGGCACTGCGCGAAGCGCCACAGCAGGCGGTCGCCCGCGTCGTGGCCGAGCTGCCCGTTCACGTCGGGCAGGGCGTCCAGCTCGAAGCGGACGAACGCGAGCCCGCAGTGCTCGCGGCGCGCCACCTGCACGAGCGTCCCGCCCGCCACCGCCAGGCCGCGGCGGTTGAACAGGCCCGTGGATTCGTCGTGCAGCGCCAGCGCGCGCACCTCGCGCAGCAGCCGCCCGCGCTCGATCGCCCAGCGGAGCGAGCGGCAGAGCAGCTCGGTGTCCAGCCGGTCGCGGCGCAGCGCGTCGTGGGCGCCCGCGTGCACGGCCCGCCGCGCCTCGCGCTCGTCGCCCTCGTCGCTGAGCAGGACGACGGGCACCCCGGGGGCGTGGCCCTGGAGCCGCGCGTAGGTGGGCAGCCCGCGGCTGTCGGCGAGCGAGAGCCCGAGCAGCACGACGTCCACGGGCCCGCGCTCGAGCCGTTCGAGCGCCTCGCCCAGGCGGTGCGCGTGCTCGACGCCGTAGCGCGCGTCGGCGCTGCCGGCGAGGATGCGCTGCACCCGGATCGCGTGCTCGCCCTGGTCCTCGACGACGAGGACGCGGATCGCACTGGATTCCATGACCACCTCGGAGGTTGACGGTGCG
>CAZIXL010000164.1:0-6780 GCA_964542885.1 uncultured bacterium | reverse complement strand
CGGCATCCCGGCCATCGTCGTCGGCTCGATCGGCATGTGGCTCACGCCGTGGCTGCGCGAGGGCGGCTGGATCGGCCCGCACGACCCCTTCCGCAAGATCACGTTCATCACCGCGCTGGGCATGATCATGGGCGCCGCCGCGGTCGACATGACGCTCATCGGCATCTCGGCCGTCAAGACGCTCGGGCAGACGAAGGGCCCGGTCGAGCCGGCGGAGGACTGGAAGAAGACCGACATGCGCTTCCTGTGGGGCTGGGTGCTCTTCTGGGCGCTCGCCATCGTCTACATGGGCGTCGCGGTGCTGCACCTGCCGGCCAAGTTCGTGATCGTCGCGATCGTGCTCGCGTTCCTGTTCGTGATGGTGAACGGCATCTCGCTCGGCATCTCGGACAGCAACCCCATCTCGAGCGCCTTCGTGCTCACCGTGTTCATCCTGGCCGCGATCGGCCTGACCGATCCCGTCACCGGTCTGCTCTGCGCCTCGATCCTGCTCATCGCCACCAGCGAGGGCGGCGACATGCAGCAGGACCGCTCCACCGGCTGGCGCCTGGGCACCAACCGCACGATCCAGTTCCGCTTCCAGGTGATCGGCATCGTGATGGGCGCCGTCATGAGCGTGGTGCTCGCGCGGTTGTTCATGAAGGCGTACCCGGTGCTGAACATCAACCAGATCGTGAACCCCGGCGCGCCCGGCACCGAGAAGTGGCAGTCGGCGATGACCTACAAGTTCGTCGGGGCGCTCGACAGCCTCACGCACCCGAATCCCAAGGTGATGACGGCGCTGTTCTTCGGCATCGGCCTGGGCCTCGTGGTCGAGATCCTGCGCAAGGTGATCAAGGGCAACGGCGGCTACAAGGCCTGGGTCGCGAAGGGCGGGGCGGGTTACTACACCGACCTCGCGCTCGACTGCGCGATCCTGCCCAGCCCCTACGCGTCGTCGTTCGGCGGCTTCGTCGAGTTCGGCACTTCGATGTGGTTCGGGCTCGGCGGCCTGTTCAGCTCGCTGTTCCAGACCTGGCAGGCGAAACGCGCGCGGCCCTCGGGCCACGAGGGCGTGCCCGAGGACATGGGCACCATGTCGCTCGTGGGCGGCGGCCTCATCGCGGGCGACTCGCTGGCGGCCCTGGGCCTGGGCATCTACGGCCTGCTCAAGTCGGTGATGTGACGGGGCCCGCCGTGCACCTGTCCGTCCAGACTTCGCCGGGCGAGTTCCTCGACAAGCTGACGATCCTCGAGATCAAGTCCGAGCGCATCGCCGACCCCGCCAAGCTCGCGAACGTGCGGCGCGAGCTCGAGCTGCTGCGCGCCACGTGGGCGGCTTCGCCGGCGGCCTCGCGCGACCTGGCGGCGCTCGTCGCCGACCTCAAGCGCGTGAACGAGGAGCTCTGGGAGATCGAGGACCGCATCCGCCTCAAGGAAGCCGGGCAGGCGTTCGACGCGGAATTCGTCGAGCTGGCGCGCTCGGTCTACCGCACGAACGACCGGCGGGCCGCGCTCAAGCGCGAGATCAACCTCTCGCTGGGCTCGGAACTGGTCGAGGAAAAGAGCTACCAGGACTACTGAGTCCCGCGGCTCGCTTCCCGCGCGTCGATCTCCGCCCCGAAACGCCCGGTGGCACGCGAGGTGCATTTGGGGTTCACTCGGGCGCCGGTCGGTGGCGGAGCGGGAGACTCCCGAACCGCGCCAGGGCCGCCGGGGGGACGAAACGGATGACCATGGACACTTCGCTGGAACAGGATCCGCGGTTCCGCAAGGTCCTCTCCGAGCACTTCGTGCAGGGAGTGAGCGGGCTCTTCCTCTGCCTGGGGCGCGCCCTCGTCTGCCTGGACGCCGACTTCCGCGTCCTGCACGCGTCCGAGGGACTCGACAGCATCGCCGGGCCGGGCGCCCGCGAGTCGATCGAGGGGCTCTCCATCGAACAGGTGCTCGGCAGCGAACTGTTCGGCCCGCAGGGCGTGCTCCGCCGCGCGCTCCTCGCCGGCGAGCGCCGCGAGGGCTGGGGCGCCACCCTCACGCTCGAGGGCCGCGGTCCGCACATGCTCTCGCTCAGTGTCGCGTCGGTCGCCGCCATGCGCTCGCCGCTCTGCGATCCGAACGTGACCTACATCGTGGTCATGCGCTCGATCGAGTCCACGCCGCCGTTCGAAGAGCCCCCGGTCCGCCTGTTCTCCGGCATGGTCGGGCGCTCGCCGTCGATGCTGCGCATTTTCGACTTCGTGCGCGGGCTGTGCGAGAGCGAGGCCACCGTGCTCGTCACGGGCGAGAGCGGCACCGGCAAGGAACTCGTCGCGCGCGCGCTGCACCAGGTCTCGCCGCGCCAGGCCTCGCCCTTCGTGGCGGTCAACTGCGGCGCGCTGCCCGGCGAGCTGCTCGAGTCCGAGCTGTTCGGCCACGTGCGCGGCGCCTTCACGGGCGCGGTGCGCGACCGCCGCGGGCGCTTCGAGCTGGCGCAGGGCGGCACGCTGTTCCTGGACGAGGTCGGCGACCTGTCGCTGGCGCTGCAGGTGAAGCTGCTGCGCGTGCTCCAGGAGCGCACCTACGAGCGCGTCGGCGACAGCGCGTCGCAGCGGACGGACGCGCGCATCATCGCGGCCACGAACCGCGACCTGCAGGTCGAGATCCGCGCCGGCCGGTTCCGCGAGGACCTCTACTACCGGCTGCGGGTCGTGCCGATCCACGTGCCGCCGCTGCGCGAGCGCCGCGCCGACATCGAGCCGCTCGCGCTGCACCTGCTCTCGCGCGTCTCGGGCCGCCAGGGCCGCTCGCTCATCCTGGCGCCGGACGCCCGCCGGGCGCTGCTCGAGTACGCGTGGCCCGGCAACGTGCGCGAGCTCGAGAACGCGCTCGAGTTCGCCGTCGCCGTGTGCCGCGGGCAGACGATCCACGACACCGACCTGCCCTCGGAAGTGCGCGAGGCGCGACCGGCGACCCCGGTCGCGACGGCAGCCACGGCCGTGCACGCGAACGGGCTCGGCGACGAAGCGGACCGGCTGCGGCTCCGGCAGGCGCTCGAGGCTCACCGCTGGAACCGCTCGGCGGCCGCGGCGGCGCTCGGGATCAGCCGCACCACGCTGTGGCGGCGCATGCGCGAACTGGGGCTCGCCGGGTAAGCCGCGTTTCGCGCGTTCCCCGCGGCTGCAACACTCCGTTCAGGCTGTGACGGACTGTTGCAACAACTCGATTCGCGGTGTTGCGCCGCGGTTCCCGGGAGCGCCGACGCCACCCGCCCGGCGCCTGGCGCCGGGCTCCCCCCGGCCTCGACGCGCACGCTCCGGCGCCCGCCGCACCGCGTCGCGCGCCGCGAGCCGCGCGACCAACTGAGCGCGGCGCACGCGATTCGCGCGCGCTCCTCAAACGCGTGCCCACGCGCTTCGCGCCCCGGCCTTGACCCGCGCTCGACGCGCGTCGCGTGCGCGTCACGTGCGGAGGCGGCGCCGCCCGCGCGGGCATGCGTGGTTCGCTTCTTGCAGCCCCGTGTCTTCGCGGCCTCGATCGCGACGACGTCGTGGTCGTTCGATGACGAGCTTCTCGACCGGCACGGAAGCCGGCCGGGACGCGATACGAGAGCGGAGCGCCCGCGATCCGGGATTCGAAGCGCGCCCGGGCCGCGGGTCTCCGTGAACGACACGAACAACGGAGGAAGATTCGATGCGCAACCGTCTCCTGCTCGCCGCCCTCGCCGTGGCCCTCGGTGCCTCGGCGGCCCTCGCCGCCGCGCCGTTCACGGGGAAGATCGCCGTCGTCAACAAGCAGCACATCTGCATCCTCGTCTCGGCCAAGCCCGAGGTGTGGATGAAGAAGGGCGCGAAGGTCCGGGTGCTGGGCGGCCGCGCGACGATCGTGAACGTGGTGGCCGACACCCTGTGCGTCGTGTCGCCCAAGGCGGCCGGCGCGAAGGTCGGCGAAAAAGTCACGCTCGAGAAGCCCCGCGCCGGCGCGACGGGCTGCTGAAGTCCGGAACGAACCCCCATGGGCCCCGCGAACACGGACCGAGTCCGCGAGCGGGGCCCATTTTCCTGAGTGATTCAAACCGCGTCTCCGCGAACGCCTGCGGGGAGCGCGCGAGGCCGCCGGCCCCACGCACGCCCTGGGACGGAAACGGTGAGCGGCTCATGTCGCACCAACCGTAGAGATCCAGGAGGCAGCCATGCTGTGGAAGTCCCGGATTGCGAAGCGGGCGGCTCTGGTCGGCCTGCTCGGCATCCTGACGGGCCTCACGCTCGCGGTCACCGGATGCGGGAAGAACCCGACCAGCTACGTCGATCCGACCGCATCGATCACCACGACGCTGACCCCGACGGCCCTCATCGAAGCGTCCACCCTGAAGCAGTGGATGGACGAAGGCCTCGTCAACAACACGAACCCGCGCGCCCGCGACAAGGTCGTCATCGTCGACGTGGCGACGTCCGCGCAGTACGGCGCCGGCCACATCCCGGGCGCCGTGTGGTTCAACGGCAGCGGCGAGCTGACCGTGAGCCGCCTCGAAGCGCTGGCCACGCTCACCAGCGAGACGCCGGACGGGCCGAGCATGGACGCCCTGATCCAGCGCATGGGCATCGACCGCTACACGACGGTCGTGTTCACCGGAACCACGGGCCAGAACTTCCTGAACGCGTCCCGCGCCTACTTCACGTTCCGCTACTGGGGCTTCCCGCGCGAGCGGCTCAAGGTCCTGCAGGGCGGCGAGGCGGCGTGGACCGCGCTCGGCCAGACGCTCACGACCGACGTGCCGGTCGTGACGCCCTCGACGATGAGCGTGCGTGACCTGTACGACGGCACCGCGGCGTACCTGTCGTTCCGCGCCCCGATCGGCGAGATGATCGGCGTGATCGACAAGTTCAACTCGGGTGCGCTGAACCCCGCCGACCCGAACGGCGTGACCGTCCTCGACGTGCGCGGCGGCACGATCACCTGGTCGATGGCCAACTCGAAGATCGACGACTACAACCAGTACTACGTGGCGGGCTCCAACGCGACGTTCAAGTCGATCGACGACGTCACGGCGCGGCTCGCGACGTTCGGCGTCACGGCGTCGACGCGGATGACCTACGTGTCCTGCGCGTCCGGCCACCGGGCTTCGAGCGTGTTCTTCGTCCTCGACGGCATGCTGAAGTGGCCGGTCGAGCTGTACGACGGCTCGAGCGGCCAGTGGGGCGCGTACATCACCGCCAACGGTGTGGGCGCGAACTGGCGGGTCGATACGAACTCGCCGGGCACGACCCTGCCGCGCACGACCGGCACGCCGAGCGGCACGCTGGTGCTGGATCCGACCTCGAACGCGATGTACTCGAGCATCACCGACCCGCGCGCCAACCAGGTCGCCCGCGAGGACAAGGCGTACCTGCAGAGCGGCACGACGGCGGGTGGCGGCGGCGGCGGCGGTGGTACCGGCGGTGGCAGCGGCTGCTGACCTCGAACGCGAACAGGCCAGTCCGTCCCGCACGGAACGGACCCGCACTCACGAAGGAGAGAAACCGATGATCCGCAAGACGATGATCCGGTTCGCGGTGGTCTCCGCGCTCGGGTCTCTGCTGATGGTGCCGATGGCGTTCGCCGGGCCCGAGATGACGTTCGGCCCCGAGAACCAGGGCACCCTGAAGTTCGAATACAAGGGCCAGTTCCAGGCCATCGCCCGCGACGCGGGCTCGGGCGTGGACGGCCTCGACCACACCTACAACTTCAACGTCCGCCGCAACCGCCTCGCGCTCATGGGCGCGTACGGCCCGATCATGAGCGTGTACGTGCAGACGGAGTTCACCCAGGACGCGAACCTGGGGCCGCTGTCGCTGGCCAGCCAGAACACCGGCACGAACTTCCAGATGCTCGACGCGGTGGTGCGCTTCGACCTGCACGACGCGTTCAAGGTCAACGTGGGCAAGTTCAAGTACAACTTCACCCGCGAAAACCTCGAGGCGTGCGAGAACCCGCTGACGCTCGACCGCTCGCTGTTCGTGCGGGCGCCGTTCGTCGCCACCCGCGACGTGGGCGTGGCGGTCTGGGGCAACCTGCTGCAGGAGAAGCTCCAGTACCGCGCGGACGTCATGGAAGGCCGTCCGGCGACGACCTACGCGACTTCGCCCAAGTCGAATGCGCGCTACTCGGTGCGCGGGCACGTGTCGCTGCTCGATCCCGAGAACCAGTACGGCTACAAGGGCACCTACCTGGGCGAGAAGAAGGTCATGACGTTCGGCGCGTCGTACCAGATCGAGCCGAACGTGATCTTCCAGGACGTCGCGCTCCAGGGCACCCCGGCGGACTACAAGGGCTGGTCGGCGGACGCGTTCATCGAGTACCCCGTCCAGGGACTCGGGACGTTCACGTTCGGCTCGGCCTACGAGAAGGTCGACTTCGGTGACGCCTACCAGGCGATCCACCCCGACCTCGACGCCATCGGCCTGACGGGCGAGCGCAACGGCTACTACGTCAAGGGCGGCTACATGCTGCCGAAGCTGCCGCTGCAGGTGTTCGGCCGCTACGAGGCGTGGCGCTACGGGATGCTCAACAACGTGTACAACCAGCGCGTCGACTGGTACGGCGGCGGCGCGAACTACTACGTCTGGGGCCAGAACCTGAAGGTCAGCGTCGAGATGAGCAGCACGAACTTCGACCGGACCGGCACGTTCAGCGGCATCCAGGGCGACAACCTGTCGACCCGCGACTTCAACACCTTCACGGGCCAGCTGCAGGTGCTGTTCTAGTCGGAAACCCGGTCGCATCTCCCCGGGATCGGGGAACGGCGGCGCCCGCTCCGGCGGGCGCCGCCTGCGTTTGGCAGGCTTT
>CAZIXL010000163.1:0-6806 GCA_964542885.1 uncultured bacterium | reverse complement strand
AGCGCGCCGCCGCGCGAGAACCGCGGCTGCGGGTGGCGCACCCGCCGCCCCGGGGGCTGCCGGCGGCGCTCAACACCGCGCTGGGCATGGCCCGCGCGCCGCTCCTGGCGCGCCAGGACGCCGACGACGTGTCGCACCGCGAGCGCTTCGCGCTGCAGGTGGCGCACCTGCGCGAGCACCGGGGCGTCGCGGTCTGCGGCACGCAGGTGCGGCTCTTCCCGGCGAGCGGCTACGGCGCCGGGATGCGGCGGTGGGCCGCCTGGCACAACGCCCTGCTCACCCACGAGGCGATGTGGCACGAGTCGCTCATCGACAGCCCGCTCGCCCACGGCACCGCCCTGTTGCGGCGCTCCGCGCTCGCGGCGGTCGGCGGCTGGCACGAGCACGGCTGGGCCGAGGACCTCGACCTGTGGCTGCGGCTCTTCGCGCACGGCGCCCGCTTCGCCAAGCTGCCGCGCGCCCTGTACGGCTGGCGGCAGCACCCGCGCAGCTCGACGCGCACCGACGAGCGCTACGCGCGCGAGCGGTTCGTGGCGCTCAAGGTCGAGGCGCTCCAGCGCGGGCTGCTGGCGGGCGGCCGCCGGGCCACGCTGCTCGGCGTCGGGGCCAGCCTGGAACGCTGGCGCCACGCGCTCGGCGGCCGGCTGCGGACCGCGATCGAGGCGCGGCGGCCTTCGCCCGAGCCCTTCGAACGTGAAACGGCTCCATTCGTACTCGCGTACGTGGCTCCCGAGGCGCGTGCGCGATGGCGTCGATGCGCTACGGAATGCCGACTGAAAGAAATGATCCATTTCGTATTCGTCGCCTGATCGTCAAGACGGGCTGCGACGGTGAGTATCCGGTTGACGCACATCGGCATCTGTGACCCTCTGTACCTGCGTCGTATCTCCCTACCGACGCGTTCGCGTCAAATCCCCCGTTGCCGTGTCCCACGTACCCGAGGAGGACGGAATGGCAAAGCGTGAGCGCAAGGCCTACACGGATGCCCAGCGCAAGCAGATCCTGTCGGCCGCGATCGACCAGAAGCTCACGGCGGAGCAGGTGCAGAAGAAGTACGGCGTCAAGCCGGTGACCTACTACTCGTGGCGCAAGAAGGCCGGCATCAAGGGACCGCGCGGCCGCAAGCCCGCCGCGTTCTCGGCGGCCGCCGCCGCCTCGTCGGGCGGGGCGCTCGGCGCGCAGGTCCGCGCGGGCGTGCAGGCGAAGGTGCGCGAGATCCTGCCGGGCATCGTGCGCGACGAGGTCGCGAACTACCTGGACTCGCTGTTCGGCAACTCCGGCCGCCCGCGTCGCGCCCGCCGCAAGAAGTGACGCACCGCCGTTCGCGAGGAGCGCTCCTTCCGGGGCGCTCCTTTCGCATGCCCGGCGCGTGGGGCGCGCGGCGCGCCGCGCCTCCCGGCCGGTCGTGACGACCCGACCGCGACGGCTCCGGTTCAGGCGGGGCGGAGCGTCGTCCCGCCGGCGGCGGCCAGGTCGAGCAGCCACGCCGCCCCGCGCAACAGCCGCGCGGGGCACGCGCTCACGGGCCCGCCCGGATCACCGAGGGCCGCGCGCACGGCCGCGGCCTTGGCGGCGCCGGTGGCGATCACGATCGCCCCTTCGCGCGCCTCGGCGAGCGCGCGGGGCGTCAGGGTGAGGCGGCGCGGGGGCGGCTTGGGGCTGTCCTCCACGACCGCCGCGCGCCGCGCGGACTCGGACAGCAGCGGCGAGCCGGGGAAGAGCGACGCCACGTGCCCGTCCTCGCCGAGGCCGAGCACGACGAGGTCCGCGGGCACGACCAGTTCGGCGTCGTACTCGCGCGCGGCGGCCTCGAGGTCGGCGGCCTCGCCGCGCATGCGGCGCACGCGCGGAACCGGGTCGCCCAGCGGGTCGAGCAGCGCGACGCGCGCGAGCCGGTAGTTCGAATCGTCGTGCGCGGGCGGAACGGCGCGCTCGTCCGCGAACAGCAGCGTGACGCGCGCCCAGTCGACCTGCGAGCGCTCGGGCTCGCGCGCGAGCCGGTCGAACACGCCGGCGATCGACCGGCCGCCCGGCACGGCGAGGCGGAACTCGCCGCGCTCCTCGAGGCACCGCGCCGCGGTCTCCACCACCCGCCGCGCCGCCGCGTCGGCCGCGCCCGCCGCGTCCGCGAACACGCGCGGACGCGGGGCCGGCACGGTCACGGGTTGCGCCACTGGCGGCGGTCGCGCTGGATCATGCGGTCGGATTCGGCGGGGCCCCAGCTGCCCGGCTCGTAGACGACCGGCGGCGTACGCCCCGGCGCCTCGAACCAGTCGAGGATCGGCTGGATCCAGGCCCACGACGCCTCGACGGCGTCGCGCCGCGAGAACAGCGTGGCGTCGCCGCGCATCGCGTCGAGCAGCAGGCGCTCGTACGCCTCGGGCGGTTCGGCGCCGAACGCCTCGGTGTACTTCATGTCCATCTCGACCGGCGTGACCGTGAAGTTGTGCCCGGGCAGCTTCGCCGAGAACGAGAGCTGGATGCCTTCCTCGGGCTGGATGCGCAGCGTGAACACGTTCGGCTCGACGTGCTCGCACAGGTCGCCGCTGCCGAACAGCGACAGCGGGATCGGCTGCATGTGGATGCTGACCTCGGTCACGCGCTTCGCCATGCGCTTGCCGGCGCGCAGGTAGAACGGCACCCCCTGCCAGCGCCAGTTGTCGATGTGCACGCGGAGCGCCGCGAACGTCGGCGTCGTCGAGTCCGCCGCCACGCCGGGTTCGGCGCGATAGCCCGCGTACTGGCCCGTCACGACGTCCACCGGGACGGTGTCCGACCACGGCTGCCGCAGCGCCTTGAGGACCTGCAGCTTTTCACCGCGGACGTCGTCGGCGTGGCCGCTGTTCGGCGGCTCCATGGTGGTGAGCGCCAGCACCTCGAGCAGGTGGTTCTGCACGATGTCGCGCAGCACGCCCGTGGATTCGTAGAAACCGGCGCGCGTGCCCACCCCGACCGATTCGGCGGCGGTGATCTGGACGTGGTCCACGTACTTCCGGTTCCACAGCGGCTCGAAGATGCTGTTCGCGAACCGGAACACCATGATGTTCTGGACCGTCTCCTTGCCCAGGTAGTGGTCGATCCGGAACGTCTGCGTCTCGTCGAGCACGCCGCCCACGAGCGCATTGAGCTGGCGGGCCGTCTCGAGGCTGGTCCCGAACGGCTTCTCGACGATCACGCGCGTGAACGCGGGCCGGCCGGGCGGAACGATGAGCCCCGCGTCGCGCAGCCCGCGCAGGATGGGCTCGAACTCGTCGGGCGGGACGGCGAGGTAGTAGAGGCGGTTGCCGGACGTGCCGTGCTCGCGGTCGAGGTCGGCGAGCGTCTTCGCGAGCCGCGCGTACGTCGCCGCCTCGTGGAAGTCGCCGGACTCGTAGGCGAGGCGCGGCTCGAACCACTTCCAGGCCGCGTCCGTGAGCGGCGAGCGCGAGAACTCGCCGACCCCGTCCCGCATGTGGCCCGCGAACACCGTCGCGTCCCAGTCGCGCCGGGCGCACCCGACGATGGCGAAGGTTTCGGGCAGGTGCCCCCCGGCCGCGAGGTTGTACAGGGCGGGCATGAGCTTGCGGCGCGTGAGGTCGCCCGACGCGCCGAACACGACGATCACGCACGGCGGCGACTGCGACTTGCGCTCGGGCGGCCGGCCCTCGACCGGAATCTCGACGCGCGTCGCCACCTCAGCGTTCCTTCACGGCGTGGCCGCCGAACTCGTTCCGCAGCGCCGCGAGCACGCGGTCGGTGAACGTGTCCTCCTGGCGCGAACGGAAGCGCCGCATGAGCGCGAGCGTCAGCACCTCGGCGGGGACGTTCTTCGCGATCGCCTCGAGCACCGTCCAGCGCCCCTCGCCCGAATCGTCCACCCAGCCGCGGATCTGCTCGAGCTTCGGGTCCTTCTGGAACGCCAGTTCCGCCAGCTCGAGCAGCCACGAGCGGACGACGCTGCCCTGGTTCCACAGGTGCGAGAGCTTCGCGAGGTCGTATTCGTACTCGCCCGAACGCAGGATCTCGAAGCCCTCGGCGTAGGCCTGCATCATGCCGTACTCGATGCCGTTGTGGATCATCTTGGCGTAGTGCCCCGAGCCCGAGGGCCCGCAGTGCAGCCAGCCCTCCGGCGGCGCGAGCGTGTCGAGCGCGGGCTGCAGGCGCGCGATGGCCTCGTCGGGGCCGCCGAGCATCGTGCAGTAGCCGACCTTCAGCCCCCAGATGCCGCCCGAGACGCCGGCATCGGCGTAGTGCAGTCCCACGTCGCCGAGCTCCTTCGCGCGGCGCTGGTCGTCGTGGAAGTTCGAGTTGCCCCCGTCGACGACCAGGTCGCCCGGCGCGAGCAGCGGCCGGAGCGCGCGCAGGTTCTCCTCGGTCGCGGCGCCCGCGGGCAGCATGAGCCACACGGCGCGCGGCGGCGTGAGCTGCGCGACCAGCTCGTCCAGCGTCGCGGACTCGATCGCGCCGTGCTTGCCTGCCTCGCGCACGCGGGCGGCGTCCCGGTTCCACACGACGACGCGATGGCCCCCCTGCAGCAGGCGCAGCGTCATGTTGAAACCCATGCGGCCGAGTCCGACGAACCCGATCTCCATTCCGGCTCCTTCTCGTCGGGAACGACCCTCGCGCGGACGGTCGTGCTCCCGGTGCGGGTGGATGTCCGGCGCCGCCGAACCGCGGCCGTGCGGGCGCGGCGCCCGCTTCGCAGCATGGAGTCCCGGGCCAGCGGAGGCAAGGCGCCGGGCGCGGCGGCACGCGAGCGCTGTGCTACCGTGCGCGCGTGAACGCATCGCGACGCTCGCCGCTCCCCCGGGCCGCCGGGCTCGTCCTGGCCGCCTCCGCCCTGCTCTCGCTCTGGTGCGCGTTCACCGTGCCGCTGATCGATCCCGACGAGGGCCGCAACGCCGAGGTCGCGCGCGAGATGGCGGTCGACGGGGACGTGGTGATCCCCCACCTGGCCGGCATGCCGTACCTGGACAAGCCGCCGGCGCTCTTCGCGGCTGGCGCGCTCGCGATCCGGGCGTTCGGCCACCACCGGTTCGCCGCGCGACTGCCGTCGATCCTCGCCTCGCTCGTCGTGCTCCTGCTGCTCGCGCGCACCGCGCGGCGACTGGGGCCGGACGGCGCCGGGGCGGACGTGCTGCTGCTCACGGCGGCGGCGCCGCTGTTCGCCGGCCTCGCGGCCTACGTCATCTTCGACATGCCGCTCGCCGCGTGCGTGACCGCGGTGTGGACGGGCGTCGCGCTCGAGGTGGCGACCGGGCGCTCCGACCGGAGGCGCCTCGGCCTGTTCGCGGCCGTCGCGCTCGGCGTGCTCGTCAAGGGCCCGATCATGCTGTTGTGGGCGATCGGCGGCAGCGCCGGGGCGGCGCTGCTCCTGCGCTCGCGCGCGCCGCTCGCGTGGCTCGCGTGGTGGCCGGGCTGGCTGCTGGTGTTCGCGACCGCGGGCGGCTGGTTCGCGCTCGCGCTGCGGCGGCACCCCGAGTACCTGCGCTACGCGTTCCTCGAGGAGTCGCTCGAGCGCATGACGAGCGGCTCGTTCAAGCGCGAGCAACCGTGGTGGTTCGTGCCCGCGGTGCTCGCGGGCGGGGCGCTGCCGTGGTCGCTCGCGACGCCGTGGCGCGCACCGCGCTCGGCGGGCGCGAAGGTCGCCGCCGGCTTCGTGCTCTTCGCGGCGGTCTTCTTCACGCTGTCGCACTCCAAGCTCGTCACCTACCTGCTGCCCGCGGTTCCCGCGCTGGCCTGGTGGAGCGTCGAGTGCTGGCGCGAGCGCGCGGGCGGCCTCCCCCGGCCGCTGCTGGCAGGCCTGCTGCTGGGGCCGCTGCTGCTCACGGCCGGTTCGCCGTGGATCGTGCGATACGCGACGAGCCAGTCGGGAGAACCACTGGCGGAGGCCATCGAACGCATCGGCGCCCGCACGGTGCTCTACGACAACTGCTATAGTCCCGGCTCCGATTTCCGGTTGGGACGTCTTTCCGGGGTGGTGTCCGGGGGCGGCCACGAGCTGACGAGCAACTACGTGGTCCGCTATCGCGACCGCCTCGAGGCGCGGGGCCTGTGGCGCCCGTTCGCCTCCGAGGCCGTGGCCCCGGCCGCCGACGTGGTCGTCCTGCCGGCCCGCCGGCTCGCAGAAGGCGAGCGGCGCTGGGGAACCCCGTTCTTTTCGAATTCACGCTTCGCGGCCTTCCGCCGCGACGACGCCCGCTGACGCGGGCAGGAGAAGCGCGCCATGTGCGGCATCGCCGGCATCGTCGCCCCGGAACTCGCGCCCTACGAGCGGCTCGAGTACGTGCGCGAGATGGTGCGCCGCCTGCGCCACCGCGGGCCCTCGGGCGAGGCCGTCTGGGACGGCGGCACCTGCGCGCTCGGGATCGCGCGGCTCGCGATCGTCGCGCCGCAGCAGCCGGCCACCGTGCTGGCCTCCGAGACGCACGACGTGACGGCGGTGGTGAACGGCGAGGTCTACAACCACCGCGAGCTGCTGCTCGCGCTGCGCGGCCGCGGGCACGCGGTGCCCGACGGGCCCGACACGGCGGTGCTGCCGCACCTGTTCGAGGAGCGCGGGCGCGACTTCCCCTTGGCGCTCGACGGCATGTTCGCCGCCGCGCTCTGGGACCGCACGACGCGCACGCTCACGCTCGCGCGCGACCGGGCCGGCGAGAAGCCGCTGTTCGTCTCGCACGCGCCGGGACGTTTCGCGTTCGCCTCCGAGCCCGACGCGCTGCTGGCGTTGCCGTGGGTCTCGCGCGACCCGGCGCCCGCCGCGATCGCGCGCTACCTGGTGCACGGCGCGTTCGCGGGCGCCGACAGCGCGTACGCCGGCATCCGCC
>CAZIXL010000162.1:0-6825 GCA_964542885.1 uncultured bacterium | reverse complement strand
CGTGCTGAAGGTGATCGACTTCGGCATCGCCAAGGCGCTCGACGCCGGCGTGCCCGTGGTGGGCGACATGACGCGCACCGGCCACGTGGTGGGCACGCCGAGCTACATGAGCCCCGAGCAGGCGGGCGCGATCCCGGCCCCGGTGGACACGCGCTCCGACGTGTATGCGCTGGGCGTCATGCTCTACGAGCTGCTGTGCGGCACGCGGCCGTTCGAGCCCTCGGGCGAGGACGTCTCGCCGCTCGAGATCCGCCGCACGCTCGGCGAGAGCGAACCGCAGCGGCCGAGCGCGCGGCTCGCCACCACGGAGCGCTCGGGGGAGGCCGGCGAGCGCATCGCGCGGACGCGCGGCACGTCGACCGCGCGCCTGCGCCGCCAGCTCTCGGGCGACCTCGACAACATCGTGCTCAAGGCGCTGCGCCGCGAGCCCGACCGCCGCTACGCGTCCGTCGAGCGCTTCGCCGCCGACGTGCGCCGGCACCTGGACGGCCTGCCCGTCGCCGCGCGACCCGACACGTGGCGCTACCGCACCGGCAAGTTCGTGCGCCGCCACAGCGCGGGCGTGACGGTGGCCGCCGCAGCCGCCGTGCTGCTGGTGGTGTTCGTCGTCGCCCTGATCGTGCAGTCGGGCCGGCTCGCCGACGCGCGCAACCGTGCCGTGCTCGCCGAGCGCGAGGCGCGCATCAACGCGGCCCGGGCACGCGAGGAGGCCGACGCCGCGAAGGCGACCGCGAAGTTCCTCGCCGGTCTCTTCGACGGCGCGGACCCCGACGCGGCCGGCGGCCGGGAAGTGACCGCGCGCGAGCTGCTCGACCGCGGCGCTCGGCAGCTGAACGCGGAATTGCGCGGCCGCCCCGCCCTGCGCGGGCGGCTGCTGGTGGCGCTGGGGGAGGTGTACGTGAAGCTCGCGGATTATCCCCGCGCGCAGGCACTGGCCGAGTCGGCGTACGCCGCACTGCACGAGGTGGCGGCGCCGCGCGACGAGGACCTGGCCGCCGCGCTCGACCTGCTGTCGGGCGTGGCGCACGACCGGCGCGACATGCCGGCGTCGGCGAAGTACGCGCGCGAGGTGGTCGCGCTGCGGCGGCGGACGAGCCCGCACTCGGTGGAGCTGGCGACGAGTCTCGCCGACCTCGCGATCCCGCTGCGCGCGATGGGGCAGTACGCCGAGGCCGAATCCCTGCTGCGCGAGGCGCTCGACATCCATCGCACGACGGTGCCCGTCGACAGCGGCGAGGTGGCGTGGGACCTCAACATGCTCGGCTACGTCCTCTACTCGCGCGGCGACCTGGCCGAGGCGGAACGGCGCTTTCGCGGGGCGCTGGCGATCCAGCGCCGCACGCTCACGGCCCCGCACAGCGAGCTGGCGGCGACGGTCAACAACCTCGGCGGGATCCTGCTCGCGCGCGGCCGCCCGAAGCAGGCCGAGTCCCAGTTCCGCGACGCGCTGGACCAGTACCGCGCGCTCTACGGAGAGCGGCACCCGGCGACCGGCCGCGGGTACGGCAACCTCGCGCGCGCGCTGGCGGACCAGGGGCGGACGGCCGAGGCCCTCGCGCTGTTCCGCCACTCGCTCGCCGCGGTGCTCGCGGGCGTCGAGCCGATGTCGGACTTCGTGGCCGGGGCGCTGCAATCGCTCGGCAACGCCCGCCGCGACCTCGGCGACTTCGCCGGCGCGGACTCGTGCCTGCGCGCGGCGCTGGCCTTGAGGCGCGGCAACCTCGCGGACCGCTCGGGCCGCGAGTTCGCGTCGGTGCAGCTCTCGCTGGCCGAGCTGGCGCTCGATCGCGGCCACGGCGCGGAGGCGGTCACGCTGGCCCGCGAGGCCTTCGGGCCCCAGACCGAAGGCCTGCAAGGCGACGACCTGCGGGTCGCGGACGCGAAGCGGGTGCTGGGCCAGGCGCTCGTCGCCGACGGCAAGCCCGCTGCGGCCGAGCCGCTGCTGCGCGACGTGCGGGACGTCTACGAGCGCGTCCTCGAGCCGGGCGACTGGCGGATCGACCGGGCGCGCGTCGCGCTGGGCGCCTGCACCCTCGGGCTCGGGCGCACGGCGGAGGCGCGGCCGCTGCTCGAGCAGGGCGCGACGGGCCTGCGCGCGGCGCTGGCCCCCGACGACGTGCGCCGCCGGCGCGCCGAAGCGCTGCTCGCCGACCCGCGTCTCGCCGCCCGCTGAAGCGCGCCGCGCGACCGGGCCGCACGCCCCGGGACGTGCTAGGCTCCGCGCAACTTCCAACCCCTTCTGAGGAGGGTCTTCCCATGGCCACCGCCACCCTGAACGGCCTGCTGTCGAAGCTCGGGATCGAGGACGTCAATCCCGGCGCCGCGACCGGTCGCTGGATCCAGACGAAAGGCGCCGAACTGGCGTCGGTGAACCCCACCACGGGCGAAGTGATCGCGAGAGTCCGCCAGGCCACGCGCGAGGACTACGACGCCGTCGTCAGGACCGCGCAGGAGGCGTTCGAGCGCTGGCGGCTCGTGCCCGCGCCGCGCCGCGGCGAGATGGTGCGCGTACTGGGCAACAAGCTGCGCGAGCACAAGGAGGAACTGGGCCGGCTCGTGTCGCTCGAGAACGGCAAGATCCTCTCCGAGGGCCTGGGCGAGGTGCAGGAGATGATCGACATCTGCGACTTCGCCGTGGGTCTCTCGCGCCAGCTCTACGGGCTCGCGATGCACAGCGAGCGGCCCGGCCACCGCATGTACGAGCAGTGGCAGCCGCTCGGCGTGGTGGGCGTGGTGAGCGCGTTCAACTTCCCCGTCGCCGTGTGGGCGTGGAACGCCGCGATCGCGGCCGTCTGCGGCGACACCGTGGTGTGGAAGCCCTCGAGCAAGGTGCCGCTCTGCGCGATCGCGGTGCAGAAGATCTGCGACGAGGTCATGAAGGAGCACGACTGCGCGGGCGTCTTCAACCTCGTCGTCGGCCGCGGCAGCGACGTGGGCGACGTGATGCTCGCCGACCGGCGCGTGCCGCTCATCTCGGCGACGGGCAGCTGCCGCATGGGCCGGCGCATCGCCGAGGTCGTGGGCCCGCGCTTCGGGCGCACGATCCTCGAGCTGGGCGGCAACAACGCGATCGTCGTGATGGACGACGCCGACCTCGACCTGGCCACGCGCGCCGCGACGTTCGCGGCTGTGGGCACGGCGGGTCAGCGCTGCACGTCGCTCCGCCGGCTCGTCATGCAGAAGGGCATCGCCCCGAAGCTCATCGAGCGGCTGAAGAAGGCCTACCAGTCCGTGAAGATCGGCGATCCGCTCGAGTCCGGCACGCTCATGGGGCCGCTCATCGACCAGGGCGCGATCGACGACATGATGAAGGCGCTCGACCAGGTGCGCGCCGAGGGCGGCGAGGTGCTGTGCGGCGGCAGGCGCGTGGACCGGCCCGGCTTCTTCGTCGAGCCGACGCTCGTGAAGGCCCGCCCCGACATGAAGATCGTCCAGGAGGAAACGTTCGCGCCGATCCTGTACCTGATCGAGGTCGCGGACCTCGACGAGGCGATCGCCGTGAACAACGGCGTGCCGCAGGGCCTCTCGAGCGCGATCTTCACGAAGAACCTGCTCGCGTCCGAGAAGTTCCTGGCCTCGACGGGCAGCGACTGCGGCATCGCGAACGTGAACATCGGCACCTCGGGCGCCGAGATCGGCGGCGCGTTCGGCGGCGAGAAGGAAACCGGTGGCGGCCGCGAGTCCGGCTCGGATTCGTGGAAGGCCTACATGCGCCGCCAGACGGTCACGATCAACTACAGCGACCAGCTCCCGCTCGCGCAGGGCGTGCACTTCGACGTGTAGCGCCGCGGGCGCGGCGGCAGGCACACGACGGGCGGCGAGCGATCGCCGCCCGTTTCGCGTCTCCGCCCCTGGCGGACGTCAGCTTGCCGGCGGCGGCGCGGCCGTCTTCGCGCCGAGGTCCCACAGCGCGATCGCCGCGAGCGCGGCGAGATCGGCGAAGAGCAGCGGGGCGAACGGCGGGGCGCCGTAGAGGATCCCCTCCACGAGCCCGGCCCCGTGCGGGCGCAGGTCGGCGACGAGGTGGAAGCCGAAGCCGGCCAGCGCGACGAGCCCCTGCACGGCCAGGACGACGAAGCATGCGGCGCGCAGCGGGCGGTCGGCGGGGCGCAGCAGCGCGACCAGCAGGAAGCCCACGGCGAGCGCTGCCGCGAACACCGGGAGCCACTCGCGCGGATCGAAGAACCCGTTCTGCGCGTGGTCGGCCAGCGAGAGCGCGAAGTTGCCGACGAAGCCGCCCCAGGCGAGCAGCAGCACCCACTGGCCCCATTCCAGCGACGCGCGCGGCACGTGCCGGTTGGCGAGCACGAGCAGGCCGAGGCCGGCGAACGCGAGCGGCGCGGCGAACGGCGCGGTGTAGACGAGGCTGCGCAGCGTCTGCTGCTCGAAGAACGAACTCTCCAGGTGCAGGAACAGGCCGGCGACGCCGACCGCGATCGCGGCCCAGCCCACAACGTAGCCCGCCCAGCGGGCCCGCGCGCGATGCAGGTCGAATGCGTCCGCGCCGAGCCCGGCGAGGAGCACGGCGGCGCCGGCGACGCCGAAGCCCACCGGGATGCGCTCGATCGGGTAGTGGAACGCGTTCACGGAGTGCGCGAGGAAGACGTCGAGCGTCAGGAACGCCAGGTTCGCGATCGCGAACAGCTCGACCAGCACCGGCCGCGGCCAGGCCGCGGCGCGCTCAACGATGCGCACGCGAGCGCCGCAACTCGGCGGCCTGGGCCTGGAGTTCGACCTCGTGCGCGAGCAGTTCGTAGTTGCCGTGCCACTGGACGAAGTCCGCGCCGCCCATGAACGCGCCGTGTTTCGCGGTGCGGCCGTAGTAGTGCCAGAAGTCGAACGCGGTGAACTCGATCGGCTCGTCGAACGGCTGCGGCGTGAGCAGGCCGTCCTTGCGGAGCGCGGCCACGATCGCGAGGCCGCGACCGACCTTCGCGTTCGTGGCCACGACGACGGACTCGGCCTGCGCGTAGAACCGTTCGGTGTGCTCCTTCGTGTGGCAGGTGTTGCACAGGTCCTTCATGTTCGCCTGCGCGTCGGTGTAGCCCGGCCGCTTGTTCGAGACCGCGGCGAACAGCTCCCAGGACAGTCGCTCGGACGTGTCGTGCGTGACCTTCTGGCCGCCCATGCCGCTCATGTGGCACGTGGCGCACGTCGGCACCGGCATGTCGTCGGGCGTGAGCGCGTCCGGGCGCGCGTCGAGCCGCATGCGCGCGCGCTGCGCGTCGAAGATCACGCCGTGCTTGGACTCCTCGTAGATCTCGATCTGCGAGTGGTCGGGCCCCATGTGGCACTGGCCGCACGTGCGCGGCAGGCGGGCCAGCTCGACGGACGCCGCGTGCCGCGCGTGGCACGGCGTGCAGGTGCCGATCGAACCGTCGGCGTTCGGGCGGCCGATCGAGTGGCAGGTGGCGCAGCCCTTCACGACCGCGGCCTCGCCCTCGAGCGCGACGAGCGCGTTCGGGTCGCGCTTCACCGCGCCCGGGTGGTAGCGCTCGGCGGCCGCGACCTGGGCGGGCGTGAACGGCGCGCTGCCGTGGATCGCCGCGTACGCCGGGGCCGCATGCCGGCTGCGCAGGAACTGGTCGTACTCGCGCCCGTGGCACTGCGCGCAGTTGGCCGCGGTGAGCGTCTTCGCGATCGTGAAGCCGCGATGCTCCATGCCCGGCTGGCCCTCGACCGGTCGGTGGCAGTCGAGGCAGTTCACGCCCTTCACGGCGTGCCGGCTGCGTTCGTACTCGACCACGATCGCCCGCGTCTCGCGGCGATGGCACTCGGCGCACTTGCCCGAGGCCCTGACCAGTGCCGCGGTGGGTTGCGCGGTCTCGACCGCGGGCCGGCGGGCGTTCACGATCAGCGCGGCGGCGATGAGCGCGGTGCTGAGCAGCACCGCGACGAAGATGGCGCGAAAGGACAAGGCACACGCTCCCGGGAAATGGAGGGTCGAGAAGGCGACGTGCTCGAATTGCCGTGCGGAGGATACAGAAACGGGGGCGGAGGTCCAGCGCGAGCGGGGGCCGCCGTGGTTCTCGCCTCACATTCGACGTGAGTGGAGGTTCGCAGCCTCGTCGCGTGCCGCGCGCGGCGGGCGGGCTGGGCGAGTGGCTCGGCTCGTCACCCGTCGAGGCGTGGTTCCGCCCGCCTCAGTCCGCCCCGCGCAGCGTCGTTTCGTACGCGCGGTACTGGAGCGCCTCGGCCAGCAGCGGCGCTTCCACGCGAGGTGCGCCCGCGAGGTCGGCGAGCGTGCGCGCGACGCGGATCGCGCGGTGGATGGCCCGTGCCGAGAGCCCGCCGCGGTCCATCGCGTCGGCGACGAGACGGCGCGCGGCGGCATCGAGCGCCGCGTGCTCGCGCAGCGCCGCGTGCGGCAGCCGCGCGTTGAGCCACCCGCGCGCGAGCTGCCGCAACCGCGCGGCCAGCACGCGGGCCGCGACCCCGTCGCTCGATTCTCCCGGCGTCGCACGCAGGAGTTCGTCGGAGGTCAGCGCCGGCACCTCGACCTGCAGGTCCAGCCGGTCGAGCACCGGGCCGCTCACGCGAGACGCGTACTGCGCGAGCGCGCCGGGCCCGCAGCGACATCCGCGCCTGGGGTGCCCGAGCCACCCGCAGGCGCAGGGGTTCATCGCCGCCACGAGCAGCGGCTGGGCGGGGAAGCTCGCGTGGCCGCTCGCGCGGGTGACGTGGATGGCGCCGGTCTCGAGCGGCTCGCGCAGCGCGTCGATCAGGTTGCGCGCGAACTGCGCGAACTCGTCCAGGAAGAGCACGCCGTGGTGGGCGAGCGAGATCTCGCCGGGACGCGGCGGCGAGCCGCCGCCCACGAGGCCG
>CAZIXL010000161.1:0-6846 GCA_964542885.1 uncultured bacterium | reverse complement strand
CGCGCCGCACGCGGCGCGGCGGCCCGCGTCCTCGGGAGACGCGCTGGCGCCTCGCGCGCACACTCTAGCCCGAGGCGTGCGGCTTCGACGAGCCCCGCGCGCGTCCCGGCGCGCGTCCGCGGGCCACGGGGGGCGAGTCGCACGCACCCGCGCGCCCCGCCGTGCACGCTGCAATGGCCCGGGCGCGCGGCCCCGCCGGAGGCCCCGCCGGAAACCCGCATTTGGCGGGCATTCGCGCGCGTCCCCGCGGGCGCCGCGGCCGCCGCGAGGCTTGGCAGATTCGTTGCTCAACCCTGTGATCGGAGGTTCCCAGGCGTAACGGCAGTCCCAAACGGTGGGCGGCGCAAGGCAGTCCCTCACGCAGTGCCGTCCGGCGGGGATCGGGGAGAGCAGCGATGGACCACTACATTCCCAAACGTCGCGTGCCCGTCGCGCTGTGGTCGAACGACCGCCGGCGCGCGGAGGGACACGTGTTCCTCGATCTCGATCCCGCGGGCAAAGGCCACCAGACGATCCTGGCGAAGCTCAATGAAGCGTCGCGGTTCCTGCCGGTCGCGGTCGGTCCGCAGGGACTCATCCAGCTCTACAACAAGTCCAGTCTGGTGCGAGTGACGGCCGGTGCGGACGTTCTCCAGAGCGACGTTTTCAACCGCGGCTTCCTGCCGTGGCGTGAGGAGGAGGCGGAAGTATGGCTGTCGGACGGAACATCGGTTTCTGGCCGGGTGTGGATGCCTCTCGAGCGGCCCACGCAGCGCATTTCCGACTTCATGAACCAGCGTGGATGGGAGTTCTTTGTGCTCCTCACCAGCGGGGACGTGCAGCTGGTGAGTTCCGCGGCGGTGGAGCGCATGGCGCTTTCGGAGACCGCAGGGGCACCCCTGGGCTCGCCCGATTCCCGGATGGCCGAGCTGCAGTGGCCTGATCCGTCGATGTTCTCGATGGGCCTGCTGGAGGGACTCGCATGAGCCGCTGCACGGAGCGCCCCGAGGCGCGATGACGAGCTGAGCAGCATCCGCCCGCACGCGCGGGCCAAGCGGCGGAACGCACCGCTCCGCCAGAGACCGGCGACCGGAGGATTCGGACGATGTTCCGACCCGGTCGCCGGTTCGCTGCTTTACCCATGCCGCAATCGTTTGCCCATCGCGTGCGCGCGGGCTAGGTTCCGCGGTCATGAAGAACTTCCGCGTCGCATTCGTGCAGGGGCGCCCCGCGTTCGGCCGCACCGAGGCGAACCTCGAGAAGGGCCTGGCGCTGGCGGCCACCGTCGCAGCCGATCTCGTCGTGATGCCCGAGCTGTGGTCGACCGGCTACGTGTTCTCGTCGCACGCCGAGGTCGCCGCGCTCGCCGAGGACGCCCGTTCGGGCGCCACCGCCCGCGCGCTGGCCTGGGCCGCGAAGCGGGAGAAGCGGCACTACATCGCGGGCTTCGCCGAGGTCGCGCGGGGCCGCTACTACAACAGCGCGATGCTGGTGGGGCCGGGCGGCGTGAAGGCCGTGTACCGCAAGCTCCACCTGTTCGAGCGCGAGCAGGAGTGGTTCGCGCGCGGCGACCTGCCGCTCGGTGTGCACGCCGTGGGCCCCGCGCGCGTCGGCCTGCTGATCTGCTACGACTGGCGCTTCCCCGAGGTCTCGCGCGTGCTCGCGCTGAAGGGTGCCGACCTGCTCGCGCACCCGAGCAACCTCGTGTTCCCGAACGCGCAGCAGGCCATGCTCACGCGCGCGATCGAGAACCGCGTGTACGTCGTGACGGCGAACCGCACCGGCACCGACCGCCGCCCGGGCGGCACCGTGCCGTTCACCGGTCGCAGCCAGATCGCCGCCCCCGACGGCCGGCCGATGGTGCGCGCGTCGAAGGCCGGCGAGGTCGCGGCCGCCGCCGACCTGGACCTGTCGATCACGCGCGACAAGCGCATCACCCCGCTGACGGCGATGTTCTCGAACCGGCGGCCCGAGCACTACGGCGCGCTCGTCGCGCGCCAGGGCGTCACCTACCCACCCCGACACCCGGTCGCCCCCCGCCGGGGGAGGACTCGATGACCGTGGACACCGGATCCCGGACGCGCGAGGAGAGCCTGGAGTCGTTCGTCGAAGCGCTCGTGGCGGAACTGGCGCCGCTCGAGCGCGAGCACAACGACGAATACTGGAAGCTGGCCACCACCGGGCGCGAGGAACACCTGAAGCGCTGCGCCGAGCTGGACTCGCGCATGCGGCTGCTGTTCGCGCGGAGCGAGCCCTACGCGTTCCTGCGCGGGCTCGCCGCCGCGGGCCCGCTGGCCGAGCCGCTGCTGCAGCGCCAGCTCGAGGTGCTGCTGAACGCGTTCCGCGCGAAGCAGCTGCCGCCCGAGATGATCGAGCGCCAGGTCCTGCTCGAGAAGAAGCTCGAGGCGGCGTTCACCAACTTCCGTGCGCGGCTCGACGGCGAGCGCGTGTCCGACAACCGCATCGTCGAGGTGCTGACCGAATCCGCCGACGCCGACCTGCGCCGGCGCGCGTGGGAGGCCAGCAAGCAGGTGGGCGCCGAGGTCGAGGCGGACCTGCTCGAGCTGGTGCGCCTGCGCAACGAGGGCGCGCGGCGGCTCGGGTTCGCGAACTACCACGTCATGAGCCTCGAGCTGGACGAACTGGACCCGGCGTGGCTGTTCGGGCTGCTCGACCAGCTCGAGCGCGACACGCAGCCCCTGTGGGACGCCTACAAGGGCGCGCTCGACGGGCGCCTCGCCGGGCGCTTCGGCTGCACGCCGGCCGACCTGCGGCCCTGGCACTACGCCGACCCGTTCTTCCAGCAGGCGCCGGCGACCGAGGCCGACCTGTCGCCGTTCTTCGCCGGCAAGGACCTCGAGGCGCTGACGCGCGACTTCTTCGCGGCGATCGGCATGGACGTGACCGCGCTGCTGGCGAACTCCGACCTGTACGAGCGGCCCGGCAAGAACCAGCACGCGTTCTGCCTGTCGGTCGACCGCGCCGACGACATCCGCGTGCTGTGCAACGTGAAGCCCAACGAGAAGTGGATGGGCACGATGCTGCACGAGTACGGCCACGCGGTGTACGACCGCTGGGTGGACCGCTCGCTGCCGTGGCTGCTGCGTGCGCACGCGCACATCCTGACGACCGAGGCGAGCGCGATGGTGTTCGGCCGGCTGTCCAAGAACGCGGCGTGGCTGCGCCGCTGGGCGCAGGCCGACCCGGCGACGCTCGAGCGGCTGGCGGAGCCGGTCGCGCGCGCGGTGGGCGAGCAGCTGCTGGTCGCGACGCGCTGGGAGCTGGTCATGATCCACATGGAGCGTGCGCTCTACGCCGACCCGGAGCAGGACCTGCGCGCGCTCTGGTGGGACCTGGTCGCGCGCTTCCAGGGCGTGAAGCGCCCGGAGGGGCGCCACGCCCCGGACTGGGCGGCGAAGATCCACTTCAGCATCGCGCCGGTCTACTACCAGAACTACCTGCTCGGCGAGATGGTGGCCTCGCAGCTCCAGGACACGTTGCTCGAGCGGGTGCTGGGCGGGGGCGCCGATCGCTGGGAGCGGTACGTGACCGACCCCGCGGTGGGCGCGTTCCTGCGCGAGAAGTACTACGCGCCGGGGCGGCGCTGGAAGTGGCGCGAGCTGGTCGCGCACGCGACCGGGCGCGAGCTCGAGACCGGCCCGTTCGTGCGCGACCTGTCGGGGCACCCGGCGGGCGCGTGAACGCGGCGAAGCCGGGCGGGCGCGGAGCGGCGGCGGGCGCGGCGTGAGCGCGGCCATGTCGCCGCTCGACGGCCTCGTCGTCCTCGACCTCTCGCGCGTGCTCGCGGGTCCCTACGCCACGCAGCTGCTGGGCGACCTCGGCGCCGACGTGTGGAAGGTCGAGCGCCCCGGCACCGGCGACGAGACGCGGGCGTGGGGGCCGCCGTTCGTGGGCGGGCACTCCGCCTACTTCCTGTCGGTCAACCGCAACAAGCGCTCGGCCGCGCTCGACTTTCGCGAGCCCGCGCAGCGCGAGGCCGTGCGCCGCGCCGCGCTCGCCGCCGACGTCGTGGTCGAGAACTTCCTGCCCGGCGACCTCGAGCCGTTCGGGCTCGATGCGCGCACCTTGCGCGCGGCCCGGCCCGAGCTGGTCGTGTGCTCGATCACCGGCTACGGCCAGGACGGTCCCTACGCGGCCCTGCCCGGCTACGACGCCGTGCTGCAGGGCTTCACCGGGCTGCCGGGCGTGACCGGCGAGCCGGACGGCCCGCCGCTCAAGGTCGGGGTCGCGCTCGTCGACGTGCTCGCCGGCACGCACGCCGCCGCCGCGATCCTCGGCGCGCTGGTCGGCCGGCTGCGCGGCAGGGGAGGCGCGCACCTCGACGTCTCGCTGTTCGAAGTCGGCGTGCACGCCATGGTCAACGTCGCGCAGGCCGCGCTCTCGACCGGCGAGCCCGCCCGCCGCCACGGCAGCGCCCACCCGCAGATCGTGCCCTACCAGACCTTCGCCGCCGCCGACGGCCTGCTCGTGCTCGCCGTGGGCAACGACGGGCAGTGGCGCCGCCTCTGCGAGGCACTCGGCGAACCGGCGCGCGCCACGGACCCGCGCTTCGCGCGCAACCCCGACCGCGTCCTGCACCGCGTCGACGTCGTGGACTGGCTCGCGGCGCGATTCGCCACGGCCCCGCGCGCGCAGTGGCTCGAACGCCTCGCGGCCGCCCGCGTACCCGCCGGCGCGGTGCGCGAGATGCACGAGGTCGTCCGCGACCCCGCGCTCGCGCAGCGCGGCATGCTCGCGCCCGCCGTGCTCCCCGGCGGCGAAGCCACCACGCTCTTCGCCCAGCCCTGGCGCACCGACGCCACCCGCGGTCCCCTCCGCCACCCACCGCCCGCCCTCGGCCAGCACACGCAAGAGTTCCTCGAACGCTTCGGCGGGTGAACGAATCAGGGGACCACGGTCACCGCGGGCACCCTGCACCCGGGCAGCGCTCCGCGGCACGAGCGCAGGAACGAAGTGATCGCCAGCAGCACTCCCGGACACGCACGCCCGCGCCCAGCTTGCCCCGCAAGGCCGCCAATGGGAAGGTCGCCGCGTCTGCGTCTCGTTCCATCCCGACCGGACTTCCTCCACGAAGGAACAGCGCCCCATGTCCGACAGCACCCCGCGCCCGCGCGGCCTCGACGGCGTCGTCGCGGCCCAGACCCGCCTGAGCAAGGTCGACGGCCAGAACGGCCGCCTCGTGATCGGTGGCTACGAACTCAAGGATCTCGCCGGCCACGCCAGCTTCGAGCAGGCCGCGCACCTGCTGTGGACCGGCCGGCTGCCCGACGCCGCCGAGTCCGCCGCGCTCACCCGCGAGATCGCCGGGCAGCGCGCGTTGCCGCCCGCCGCGATGGCGCTCGTGCGCGAGGCCGCCGCCAGGAACGCGCCGCCCATCGACACGCTGCGCATGGCCGCCTCCGCGCTCTCGCTCGACCTCGCGAACCCGAACGACATCTCGCCCGCGGCCGACCTCGCGAACGCCAAGATGCTCGTCGCGCGGTTTCCCACCGTCGTCGCCGCGTGGATCCGGCTGCGCGCCGGGACCGAACCGCTCGCGCCACGCACCGACCTGCCGCTCGCGGCCAACTTCCTCCACATGGCGACCGGGAAGGAGCCCGACCCCATCGCCGCGAAGGCTCTCGACACCTACTGGGTCACCGTGATCGACCACGGCATGAACGCCTCCACGTTCGCGGGCCGCGTCATCGCCAGCACGCGCTCCGACATGGTGAGCGCCCTCACCGGCGCGATCGGCGCGCTGAAGGGCCCGCTCCACGGCGGCGCGCCCGGGCCCGTGCTCGACATGCTCATGGACATCCGCACGGCGGAGAACTGCGAGCCGTGGGTGCGCGCGAAGCTCGCCGCCGGCGAGCGGATCATGGGATTCGGCCACCGCGTCTACAAGGTGCGCGACCCGCGGGCGGAGGTGCTGAGCCGCGTGGCCGGGGACATGTCCGGCGCGCACCTCGAGGACCGCTCGCTGTTCGACCTGGCACGCGCGTGCGAGGCCACCATCGTGCGCGTGCTCGACGAGGTGAAGCCCGGCCGCAACCTGCGCACGAACGTCGAGTTCTTCACCGCGCTCGTGCTGCAGTCGCTGGGGCTCAAGCCCGAGACGTTCGTCGCGCTGTTCGCGTGCGGCCGCGCCGCCGGCTGGGCCGCGCACGTGATCGAGCAGCACGCCGAGGACCACCTGATCCGCCCGCAGTCGGAGTACGTGGGCCCGGTGGGCCTCACGATCGGCGCGTAGGAGCGCGGCATGCGGCGCGCGTTCGTCCTCGCCCTGAGCGCCTTCGTGCTCTTCGCGGCCGGCTCGGCGTGGCTGTCGCTGTACCCGGCGATCCCCGACGACCTGGGCGGGGTGAAGAGCCTGGACGCGGTCGCGACGCGCGTCGACGTGCCGGTCGGCGGGGACGACCACGTGACCGCGTGGGTCGTGCCCGGCTCGGACCGCGCGGTGATCGTGCTGTGTCCCGGGTACGCGCGCGACCACCGGCGCGTGTGGCGCTACGCGAACTTCCTGAAGCCCGACGGCTACACGCTGGTCGCGCTCGACTTCCGCTCGGCGCGCGCGTCGGGCCGCAAGCCCACGACGCTCGGCGCCTACGAGCAGGAGGACCTGGACGCCGTGCTGCGCTGGGTCGCCGCGCAGCCGCGGTGGGCCGGGGCGAAGGTCGGCCTGTTCGGCGAGTCGCTGGGCGGGGCCACGGTACTGGCCGTCGCGGCGGCGCACCCCGAGGTCGCCGCCGCCGTCGCCGACTGCCCGTTCGCGACCGGCGAGCTGGCCGTGCGCGACGGCTTCGCGTGCCGGCTGCACCTGCCGGCGTGGCCCCTGTCGGTCCTGTTTGGTGCCCGCGCGCTCAC
>CAZIXL010000160.1:0-6886 GCA_964542885.1 uncultured bacterium | reverse complement strand
GCCACGGGCAGCTCGAAGTGCGGGTCCAGGTGGCGCGCGGTGAGCAGCGCGCACAGGTTGGCCCAGCCGCGCCGGTCGAGCGGCAGCAGCAGCACCGAGGCACCCGCGTGCGTGAGCTCGGCGCCGGGCAGCGCCGCGAGCCCGTTGGCGCGCGCGTGCTGCAGGAAACGGATCGCGAGGTAGAGGTTGTCGCGGTCGGTCAGCGCGAGCGCGCGGTGGCCCAGCTCGAGCGCGCGGTCGACCAGCGCCTCGGGACTGGCGACGCCGGCGAGCAGCGAGCCGTGCGAGCGGACGCGGAGCAGGGTGAACGGCATGTGGCCTCGACCGCTCGCGGGGCGCGGGGTGGAGGTGCGCTTGGTGTGCGGTGGCGACGTCGCTGCGAGTGAGGCGTCCGGCGGATGGATCGTGCTGCGGGTGAGTCGGCCCGCCGGGTGTGAGTCGCGCCCGGCGGACGCTCGCCTCGGGCATCCTGCCCTCGGTTCGCCAGGCGTTCGGCCTGCTTCGCCATCCGTGGCTCTCGCAGGCCTCTCGACTCCGCCGGGCGCGACTCACACCCGGCGGGCCTTCGTTGCACCGTGCGCCGGCGGTCGCGGTCGCTCGGGGTGGAAATCGTCCGGGGGCCTGCGCGGGCAGGTCCCCGGGATGCCCTTGCGGGCCTTGTCCGCCCGGGCGGACCGTTTCGGGCGCTACTTCTTGAAGTGCGGGTTCTCGATGATGCCGATCGCGTTGCCGTCGGGGTCGGCGACGGTGCTCACCTTGATGCCGCCGCCCACTTCCTGGACCGGGGCGATCTCCTTCGCGCCCAGGCCGAGCACGCGGGCGTGCGCCGCCTCGCAGTCGTCGACGCCCCAGTAGGCGGTGACGCCCGCGTTGCCGGGCTGGTGAGCGGGTGGCTCGGCGGGCACGAGGCCCAGTTCCCAGCCGCCGATGTCGAAGCCGGCGTAGAACGGTTCGTCGAAGTAGGGCGGCACGCCGAAGACCTCCGCGTACCAGGCCTTCGCCTTCGCGAGGTCGCGCGCGGGGTAGATGGCGGTCATGAGGGCCTTGAAGTGGGGCATGGGGCCTCCGGTGGCCGCGGCGCTGGCCGCGGCTACTTGGTGAGGGACGGCGTCCTGAGCACGAAGCCGTGGCGATCCTGCGCGAGGCGGTCCTTCAGGTGAAGCGCGCGGCCCGAGACGACCGAGCCGTCGCCGAAGCTGCCGCGCACGCGGTCGAGTGCCTGGCAGAGCGCCGCGCGGCGGCCGGCCTCGCGCTCGTCGAAGAGTGCGCCCTGCTCGGCGGTGTCGCGCGTGAAGCCCGAGAGCGTCACGCCCACGGCGTGCAGCGACACGCGGCGCGTGAACTGGCGGCGCAGCAGTTCGAGCGCGAGCGCGAGCAGCACCGGGTCGACCGCGCTCGGCACGCGCAGCGAGCGCGCCTGCTCGGCGCCCTCACCGTCGCTGTAGCGCAGGCGCACGGCGACCGTGCGCGCGAGCAGGTCCAGCTCGCGCGCGGCGCGGCAGGCGCGGCCGGTGAGGTAGTCGAGCATGCCCTCGATCTCGGTCGTGTCGGCGGTGTCGCGGTGGAACGAGGTCTCGCGCGAGATCGTGAGCGGGATCTCGCGCGCCGTGACGGGTGCGGTGTCGCGGCCGCGGCAGCGCTCGTAGAGGAGCCGCCCGGGCGAGCCGAACAGCGCCTCGAGCGCGCCGACCGGCAGCGCGCGCAGGTCGCCGATCGTGCGCAGGTTCATCGAGCGGAGCGTCTTCGCGTGCGCGTGCCCGACCCCGGCGAGCTGCTCGATGGGCCGGCCGACCAGGAAGTCCTCGGCCTCGTGCGCGAGGACGCGCGCGAGCCCGTCCGGCTTCACGGTCTTGCCCGCGAGCTTGGCGAGCATGCGGTTGGGCCCGAGGCCGCACGTGACCGTGAGCCCCGTGTCGCCCAGGATCGCCTGCTTGAGCCGCGCCGCCGCCGCCACCAGGTCGCCGCCGTGCGCGCGCTCGGTGCCGGTCAGTTCGAGGTAGGCCTCGTCGAGGTAGGTCTCGACGTCGGGCGACAGCTCGCGGCAGCGTTCGAAGATGCGTTCGGCGTAGCAGCGATAGACCTGCGCGTGCCCTTCGAGGATCACGACCTTCGGGCAGCGTTGCTTCGCCTCGGTGAGTGTCATGCCCGCCTTGAGCCCGAAGCGGCGCGCCTCGTACGAGCACGACGCGATCACGCCCGCGCCCACGATGACCGGCTTGCCCGCGAGCCGCGGGTCGCGCTGCTGCTCGATGCTGGCGAAGAAGGCGTCGATGTCGACGTGCAGGACGGTGCGTTCCATGGGTGCTCCGGCGGGATGTCAGACCGTCTGCGGCATCTGGTCGTAGGTGCGGCGGTCGAGCGTGCGGCCGGCTTCCTTCTTGTTGCGGCCGCCCCACTGTTTGAAGAAGAACGGGACGCGGGCGTCGCGACACTGGCGACGGATCTCGCGCACCCACGTCGCGTCCATGGGTCGCGCACGATGACCACTCTCACCGCCGACGATGACCCAGTTGATGCCATCGGGGCCCAGCACGCCGGCGAGGTCGAGTGGACCGAGCAGCGGTTCGCACGACAGGAACCGCACGGTCGAGTCGAGCGAGGCGACGAGACGCGCACGGCCGACGTACTTCTGCGTCTCGACACTCGCGCCGAGCCAGACGTTGGGGTGCGAGTGGTGGAGAGGTCCGTCCATGTGTGCGGCGACGAAGTCCGCCATGCGGTCGGGGCGCTTCGTCAGCACCTGAAACTGGTGCCACCACGCCTCGCGCATGGTCTCGAACACCGAGGCGATGAACTCGTCCGGCACGCGCTCGTGGAACAGGTCGCTCATCGAGTTCACGAAGATGCGACGCGGCTTGCGCCACGACAGTGGCAGTCGCAACCGATCCGGCCACAGGCGCAGATCGAAGCCCTGCTCGAACGGATGCCCGGGCACGCCACGAAAGCGCTCGGAGAAGGTCAGCGCATAGCAGTGCTTGCAGCCAGGGCTGATCTTCGTGCACCCCGTGACCGGGTTCCACGTCGCGTCGGTCCACTCGATGGAGGAGATGGAGCTCATGGGATCAGGTCCGCTTCGGTTGGATTCCGGTGCCGCCGTACTTGCGGAAGATCGACTCGATGATGTCGCGCGCTACGGGCTGCTGTGAGGCAAAGAATAGGTAGTAGACGACTGCATTGGTGCTGTTGCGCATGGGCATCGGCTGTGGAACGTACTCGAACCCGGCTTTCGTCTTCAGCCGCTTCCGGAAGGCCTCGACAATCGCGTCATTCGGGGCTTTCTCGAGTTCGGCGGTGCCGAACAGACTTCCCTGTGCACTCGGCTGATAGGCCACCGTCTTCCAGGAGTCGTCACCCCAGAGTTCGGTCATCGGGGCGGCCTGTTCCGCAGATACGCGATCGGCCTCAGTCCAGAGCGCCCGTCTGTTGATGTCCATGATCGGAAAGTTGAGGAAGAGATCGATGGTCCGGCCCTTGCCGGCAGCCTCCAGAACGTTCCAAGACAGTTGTAGGCCGTAGGGGTCGAGCAAACATAGAGCTCGCTCGTAGTGATCGTAGCGGACGCGTGGGAGCACCTCGTTCAACAGCACTTGATTGCAGTCTCCCTGAAGCAGCGTCACATCGGATCGCTCACCAACAATCTTGGCGAGACCTTTGACGCGACCACCATCCAGATCGATCAGGAAGTGGTGCCGAAATGGCGGTGTGACCATGAGGGCGTTGAGTGGACTTCCCGGGATCCACTGTCCTGTGGCCTTCGAGATGTGCACCCCTGCACCGGCGAAACCATCGATGTAGTAGTGCTTGAAGTTCTTCTTCGCCAGAATGGTCGAATACGCATGGGCATACTCGCGAATGATGTGAAGCTTGATCTCCGACCACTGGCCGATCTCGTCGAACTGGGTCTTCTGTTTGGACACGTGCGGCCCTCGCGGAACGGCCAATCAGGGGCTCCCTGATCGGCGCGCAGATCGCGTCGCGCGTGCCTCGGGGGCGGCGCGCATACGGCGCAGGGGACGCCAGCATCGTAGCAGGCGCTCGCGTGGGATCCGTGTGCCCCGCTGCGAAGCTCCAGGCTGTCGTGCGCGACTTCCTCCGGGCGGGCCGGTCCGGCGGGCCCGGCCATCCCCGCGATGCCGGCGCCGGACGCGGCCGCGCCCGAGAGTTCGTGTGCTTGCGTGCGCTCGATCGCGGCGCCTTGCCGCGGCGTCACGGGTGCCGTGCCGTTCGTGGCCGGGGGCCAGTGCGCGTCCTGCGCACGTGCCGGCGCCGCGACCGAGCGCGCACGCGGGCGTGTCCCGGGCGCGGCGGCCCGCGGTGTTCCCGACCACGACCTCGTGCGATCCATCAGGCCTCCAGCGAGACCGAGTCGAGCCACCAGAGCAGGTCTCCGCCGTGGAGCTGCAGCTGGTAGACGTCGCCGTTCTCGTCGGTGACGGAGAAGTAGAAGCGGGGGTGCTTGCCGACCCGGTCGATCCAGCGGGCGTTGACGCGCCGTACGCGGTGCTCCCGCCCCCGGCGCCGGAAGGCCACCGGGGTCACGGTGCCGCCCGAGAAGTCGGCGCGCACCGCCACGGCTTCGTCGATCGCTTCGCTTCGCATGGACTCGGGGCTCTTCGCCGCGATCCGCCGCGCCACCGTGGCGGGGCGGGCCGCGCCGACGAGGGGCACACTACTGCACAGATGTGCAGTAAGGCAAGGGCCTTTTTTCGGGCGCCCGGCGCCGCCCGGCGGAGAAGGGGGGCGCTGGCGGCCCGCGTGGCCGGGGTGTAGAAACGCGGCGAAGACGCGCCATGCACCCGCGCCCCGACATGGCCGACAACCATCCGCGTCACGCACCTCCAAAGGAAGGAGCCTGCCGTCGTGAGACGCGCCCGCCTGGGAATCGCCGCCCTCGTCCTCGCCGCCACCGTCACGGCCGCGCTCGCCGAAGCGCCGGCGCCGGCCCCGCAGGTCACCGAGCTGGGCTCGGGTGGAGCCTCGATCGTGTTCGTGCACGGCATGGGCGCGACGCGCACGGACTGGCTGCCGCTGTTCAAGCGGCTCAAGGACCGCTTCCACTTCGTCATGGTCGAGCTGCCGGGGTTCGGGGCGAGCCCGCTGCCCGATCCGTTCTCGCTCGAGGCCGCGGCCGACCAGATCGACGCGGTGATCGCGACGCAGAAGCCCGAGAGCACGATCGTCGTGGGCCAGGGGCTGGGCGGCCTGCTTGCGCTGCGCGCGCTCGCGCGGCACCCGGGGCACGCGCGGGGGCTGGTCATGCTGGACGCGGCGCTCAAGTCGCCGCTGCCGATCGACGACCAGATGGTGCAGCAGGTCGTGCGCTTCATGGACGAGAACTACACGACGTTCACGCAGATGGCGTTCTCGAAGATGGGCCGCGACTCCGCGGAGAGCGCGATCCTGTACGCGAAGCTCGCGGCGGTGGAGCCGGCGACGGTGAAGGCGTACATGCGCCACCTGCTGCGCGCCGACGCGACGGGCGACCTCAAGTCGGTGGGCCTGCCCATCGAGCTGGTGTTCAGCGAGCGCAGCTGGCCGAAGGACAAGACCTGGGGCGCGGTCGCGAAGGGGTTCGGCTACGAGGACACGACGGTCGCGGTGCCGAAGCGCATCGCGAACGCGGGCCTGCTGGTGATGAAGGAGCAGCCGGACTCGCTGGCCGAGATCCTCTCGTCGTACGCGACGGCACGCCTCGCGGCGAAGCCGTAGCGGCGCCGCACGCCGGCCGGATCAGCTTCGCGTGTTCGTGCCCGTGAGCGGTCCGGCGTCGCCGGCGGCCGGCACCTTCTCGAACGTCGCGCGCACGGCCTGCGCGAGGTCCGCGAGCCGGTAGGGCTTGGCCACGAAGCCGGCCGGCCGCGCGCGATCGCCCGGCACCGCCACGGCGCGGCCGTGCCCGCTCGACATGAGCACGCGCACGTCGGGCCGCAGCGCGCGCATGCGCTCGAACACGGCGTGGCCGTCCATGTCGGGCATGCTCACGTCGAGCAGCACCAGTTGCACGCGGTCGGCGTGCTCGCGGAACCGCTCCAGGCCCTCGCCGCCACCGCTCGCCGCGAGCACCGGCTCGAAGCCGAGGCGCCCGAGCATCGCGCAGGCGATCGCGCGCACGGCCGGCTCGTCGTCCACGACCAGCGCGGCGCCGGAGGCCCGCCACCGGGGCTCGTCGGGCCGGGGCGGCCGCACGGGTGCGCTGCGCGCGAGCGCGGGCAGCAGCACGCGGAACGTGGTGCCGGCGCCGGGCGCGCTCTCGACCTGGATCACGCCGCGATGGCCGCGCACGATGCCGAGCACCGTCGCGAGCCCGAGGCCCCGGCCCGTGAACTTGGTGGTGAAGAACGGGTCGAACACGCGGGCGAGCGTCGCGGGCTCGATGCCGCAACCCGTGTCGCTCACCTCGAGCACCACGTGCGGCCCGGGCGCGGCCTCGTCCGACGCCCAGCGCGAGCGCAGCGCGGCCGCGTCGCAGTCGCGCGCGAACGCGCGCACGCGGATCGTGCCGCTGGCCTCGCCCACCGCCTCGGCGGCGTTCACGATCAGGTTGAGCACGACCTGCCGGAGCTGCGTCTCGTCGCCCTCGATCGCCGGCAGCCCCGGTTCGAAGCGGTACTCGAGCGCCACGCGCTTGGGCACCGACACCTGCAGCAGGTGGCCCATCTCGCCCACGAGCGAGGGCAGCGCGAGCGGCCGCATCGCGACCCGGCCGCGGCCGGCGTAGGTGAGCATCTGCTGGGTCAGCTCGGCGGCGCTCTGCGCGCCGGCCACGATCTGCGCGAGGTTCTGCTGCAGCGTCGAGTCGGGCGGCGCCTGCACGCGCGCGAGGTCGGCGTGGCCGAGGATGCCGGTGAGCAGGTTGTTGAAGTCGTGCGCGATGCCGCCCGCGAGC
>CAZIXL010000159.1:0-6888 GCA_964542885.1 uncultured bacterium | reverse complement strand
CGCAACCTCGCGCGCCTCGTCGAACCCGAGTCCGCGGGCGGGCACGGGCTCGACGCGCTGTGGGTGGACGACTTCCACTACGAGCTGCGCCGCCTGCTGACCGGCGACCGCGACGGGGACCTGGCGCGCTATCGCGGCGACGTGCGCGACCTGGCCGCGATCGTCCGCTCGGGCTGGCACGCGGCGGGCCCGGCGGCCCCGGGCGGTGCGCCGCGGCGCGGCTCGGACCCCGCGGGGCTCGCGCCGCGGCGGTTCGTGTTCTACCTGCAGAACCACGACCAGGTGGGCAATCGCGCGCTCGGCCAGCGCCTGCACCACGAGGTGGCGCCCGAGGTGTTCCGCGCCGCGGTCGCGCTGCTGCTGTGCGCGCCGCAGGTGCCGCTGCTGTTCATGGGGCAGGAGTGGGCGGCGGGCACGCCGTTCCGCTTCTTCACCGACCACGCGCCGGAGCTGGGCCGGCGCGTGCGCGAGGGGCGCCTGCGCGAGTTCCGGCGCTACGCGTCGTTCGCCGACGTCGAGCGCCGCGGGCTCTTTCCCGATCCGCAGGACGCGGCGACGTTCGAGGGCAGCCGCCTGCGCTGGGAGGAGCGCGAATCGGAGCCGCACGCCTCGATGCTGCGCTGGCACCGCGCGCTGCTGGAGTTGCGCCGCGCGTCGCCCGCGCTGCGGGACGCGCGCGACGGTGCGCACGAGGTCGCCCCGCTGGACGCGGGCACGCTCGCGTTGCGACGCGAGTCGGCGGAGGGCGCGCCGCTCGTGCTGGTGGCGCGGCTCGCGGGTGCGGGAGAGGTGGAGCTGCCGACGGCATGGCTGCGCGGCGCGCCGCCGGACGACTGGTCGCCCGTGCTCGCGAGCGAGGACGCGCCGTTCGCGCCGGGCGATGCCCGCCCGGTGACGCTCGAACCCGGCGCCGACGGCCCGCGGGTCGCGTTCGCGCGCCCGGGCGCCGTGCTGCTGGCGCCGCGCGGTGCGGCGCGCTGAGCCGCGGCGCCGCGCACGCGAAAGGCCCGGGCGTGGAATCGCCCGGGCCTTCGCGCTGCGGGCGCGTCAGGCCTGGTGACTGTCGTGGGCCGCGACCACCTTCTCCATGGGGCGGCTCATCACGAACAGCACGAGGCCGGCGATCACGGCGATGCCGGTGAGCATGAGGAAGAACTGGTTCTTCGGGATCCGCGTGTAGAACGTCCCGAGCCAGCCGGTCATGTAGTTGCCGATGAAGTTCGCCAGGAACCACACGCCCATCATCATCGACACGATGCGCGCCGGCGAGACCTTGGTCACGAACGACAGGCCGATCGGCGACAGGTACAGCTCGCCGACCGTGAACACCGCCGTCGAGCCCACCAGCCACAGGATGCTGCGCTTGGCGTCGGGCGCCATCCCCGCGGACGCGAGGATCATGACGATGAAGCCCAGCCCGAGGATGACCGAACCCATCGCCATCTTGGTGAGGCTCGTCGGTTCCTGCTTGCGCTTCGCCTGCCAGGCCCAGAGGGCCGTGAGCGCGGGCGTGAAGAACCAGATCATGAACGGGTTGAAGGCCTGGTACCACGTCGAGGGGATCGTGAAGCCGAAGATCGTCGGCCAGTGGGTGTTCTGGTCGGCCCAGAGCTGCATGGTGTTGCCCTGCTGCTCGTACACGGCCCAGAACGCGGCGACGATGATGCACGCGACGACGATCGCGATGACGCGCGGCCGCTCGTCCCCGGGCAGGCGGACGATCCACATGATCGAGGCCAGGGCCAGGATGCCGCCCAGCGTCCCCGAGACCCAGGTGGGCAGGGTCATGACGAACAGCAGCGCCCCGATGCCGAGCGGGATGCCGACGAGGTAGCCGATGATCCCGCCGATGGGCGCGGTCGCCGACTGGGTCGGCGGCGGTTCGACCGGCAGGAGCTTCTGGTTCATGACGTAGAAGATCAGCCCCAGGACCATGCCGGCGCCCGCGGCGCCGAAGCCCCAGTGCCAGCCGACCTTCTGCCCGAGCGTCCCGCACACGAGCGGGGCGAGGAACGCGCCGACGTTGATGCCGACGTAGAAGATCGAAAACGCGCTGTCGCGCCGCCGGTCGCCGGGCGGGTAGAGCCCGCCCACCTGCGTCGAGATGTTCGGCTTGAAGAAGCCGTTGCCGAGGATCAGCAGCAGAAGGCCTGGGAAGAACAGCGCCGGGGCCATGAGCAGGAACTGGCCCGCGGCCATCAGCACGCCGCCGATGATCACGGACTTGCGCCGGCCGATCAGGCGGTCGGCGAGCAGTCCGCCGAAGAGCGGCGTGAGGTAGACGAGCCCGGTGTACAGGCCGTAGAGCCACGACTGCAGCGGCTGCGCCGCCCAGGTCGTGTGGAAGAGCTTCTCGTAGACGCCGGCGACGAAGTTGAAGCCGAGCACTTCCCGGCCCACTTCGGGCTTCACGAACAGGAAGTTGATCATGTACAGCGCGAGCAGGGACCGCATGCCGTAGTAGCTCATGCGCTCCCACATCTCGGTCAGGAACAGCACGAACAGCCCTCGCGGGTGTCCGAGCCACGTTCCGTGATCGGGAACCGGGGCCGAGGCCGGTGCGGCGTTCGACATTCGGGCGTTCCTCCGGAGGATCGGGTTGGGTCAGGAGACGCGGCAGCATAGACCGGCCCGGGCGGCGCTTGCCAACCACGGGCCCACGAGCGCGGGAGACGGCGCGCTTGCCGCGGTGGCGCGAGCGGCCTAGCCTCTCGCGGTCCGGCGCCAGCGCACGCGCGACGCATCCTTCTCCCGCATTCCCCCGCGAGAACCGCATGAAGACCCTTCTCAAGACCTCCGTCCTCGAGCGCTTCCTGCGCTACGTGACCTACGACACCCAGTCCGACCCGAACTCCACGAGCGTCCCGAGCACCGCGAAGCAGCTGGTGCTGCTCGACGTGCTCGTCGAGGAACTGAAGGCCGCGGGCCTCACCGACGCGGTGCGCGACGAGTTCGGCATCGTGATGGCGACCCTGCCCGCCAACACGAAGAAGAAGAACGTCCCGGTGATCGGCCTGCTCGCCCACGTCGACACGTCGCCCGAGATGAGCGGCGCGAACGTGAAGCCGGTCGTGCACCGCAACTATGCGGGCGGCGACCTGGTGCTGCCCGACGACAGGACGGCGGTGATCCGCGTGTCCGAGAACCCGGACCTGGCGGCGAAGAAGGGCGAGGACATCGTGACGGCGTCCGGCACGACGCTGCTCGGCGCCGACGACAAGTCGGGCGTGGCGGTGATCCTGGCGCTGATGCAGTACCTGAAGGAGCACCCCGAGATCCCGCACGGCACGGTCCGCGTGTCGTTCACGCCCGACGAGGAAGTGGGCCGGGGCGTGCGCCACTTCGACGTGAAGCGCTTCGGCGCCCGGTGCGCCTACACGCTCGACGGCGCGGCGGCGGGCACCTACGAGTGCGAGACGTTCTCGGCCGACGCGATGAACGTGACGTTCCAGGGCTTCAACACGCACCCGGGCTTCGCGACGGGCAAGATGGTGAACGCGATCAAGGTGGCGGCGGACTTCGTGAACCGCCTCCCGAAGGACGGCCTGGCGCCCGAGACGACGGCGGACCGCGCGGGCTTCGTGCATCCCAACACGATCGAGGCCTCGGTCGACCGCACGACGGTCAAGTTCATCGTCCGCGACTTCGTGACGGCCGGCCTGGCCGAGAAGGAAGCGCTGCTCGAGAAGCTGGCGAAAGAAGCGGTGGCGGCGTGGCCGGGTTCGAGCGTGTCGGTCGAGGTGACGCAGACCTACCGCAACATGCGCGAGGTGCTGGACCGCGTGCCGGAAGTGGTCGACCACGCGCGCGAGGCGATCGTGCGCGCGGGCCTGGAACCGGTGATGACGGCGATCCGCGGCGGCACGGACGGCTCGATCCTGTCCGAGATGGGCCTGCCGACGCCGAACCTGTTCACCGGCCAGCACAACTTCCACTCGCGCCTCGAGTGGATCTCGGCGCAGGACCTCGAGAAGTCCGTCGAGACCTGCCTCGAGCTGGTGAAGATCTGGGAGGAGAAGGCGTCGTAGCGCCGCTCCCCGAAGCGAAACGATCCGAGGCGCCCGGCCGACGAGCCGGGCGCCTCGGCGTCTTCGGGTGCGGACCTTGAGGTCACGACCCGGTGCCCGCGCCGCCCCTGTGTTGTCCACTCCCGTCCACTTCTGGCGACGGCTCTTGACTCATGCGCCATGAGACCAAGAGGTGATCCTTGGGAGCGGGCACAGGGCCCTTCGCTCAGCAAGAAGGCGGCTCGACAGAACCGCTACCGACGCTTGACGAAGTCAGTCGCGCCCGACGCGGTGCCGCCGCCTACCAGGTCGCGCACCTCCACGCGAAGCTCATACTTGCCCGGCGGTAGCGACGCTATGGCTGCGGTGAGGAACTGTCGGCGGTGTGAACCAACGGCAGTTTCCTCACGATAGGAATCGAAAAGCACCTTTGTCTGACCGGCACCGTCTGGTTCGGCCGCGTCCCGAATAGAGACATGGAACCCAAACCGCGACTCACCGTTGGCCGAGGGGACCAAGTGCTCCACCTCAAAGTAGGCGGTGGCCACACGCGAGCCCGTCACCTCGTGGCTCAGATTCGACTCGACGCGCACCGCATCCAAGTTCGCCGCCACTGAGGGAGCGCCGCACACAAGAACGAGATCGCTCATCACGAGGCCTGGCGGAATTGAATCGACCACAGCCTTCCGATGGACGACACCTCGTCGCCCGTCCCGTGTGGCTACGGCGAGATCCACTCGATAGATCCCCGGCGGCACCGTCGCCGCGAAGGTGGTCGCCCTCTCGCTCAGGGGATCGCAGGCTGAAACTGAGAGTGCCGCCTTCCCGCGTCGCTCCACGCCTCCATCGTCCGCAATGATCGCCCACGATCCCGTCATCGAGTCCGTTGTGCTCCCCATCGCAGAGACATGCGCCAGAATCAGCGTGCTGTCACCGACGACGAAACGCGAGAGGGAGCCTGCAACCTGCATGGGTCGCACTCCAGGCACGAGCGCCCGGAAGACACCGCGCCCTGAGCCGACCGACACCAACTCAGGATGACTTGCCACTGCGCCTGACGGGGCGCGTGGATCTTCGCGGTCCTTCTCAAGAGATGGACGAAGCTCGTATGAGTGCGTCAGGCCTTGATCGATCAGGACAGCGCGAATTCCAAGCTCCGAGTAGCTCCAGACCTGCATGTTGAATGGGAACCCGTTCGGACCCGGTCCGTAATCTACTTCGCCCGAATGCGTAAGTTCTCTTCGACGCGAATACGTGACCTCAAGCTCGCGACCCCAACCGAGACGTGCCGGATTGAACTGAATCGCGTCGGGAGGTCCATACCGCACGAAGAGGTCAGCACGTGCATCCCAGCGCAGAGCACCTCGCTCCCCGAACAGGAAGACAGCCAGCGATAGCCGCGTGCGGTAGTCGAGCAGCGCCTCGTTCTCGGGCGTTGTCAGATCGGGATCGATGCCACTCCACGGAGTTTGCTCGAGGCTTTGCGTCCCCCCCATGGCTGGATTCGGCGGTTGAGCTCCTAGGAGGGACTCGTCATCAAAGCGCTCGCGAAGATCAGCAGGCATGCGGTCACGGGCCATGCGAAACGCGCTGTCAGCGTAGACGAGCACGCTTAGACGATAGAAGGAAGAGGCCAACACAAGGAGAGGCTCCAGACCCTCAGGATCCGCCTGCCTCGCCCGGAGTGCAGCGCTCAACGCGTCCCTCGGACGCCCTTCCAGAAGCAGAAGCGCGCTCGCTGTACACCAGGGACCGGCTCGATCCGGAGACAGCGCGGTGGCACGTGCGTAACAACTCAAGGCCTCGCGGAGCGAGGAGCGATCAGTGGTCAGCAGCCAGTCGTCTTTCCACTCTGCTCCGAGTTCCACCCACACCTCAGGATCATCGGGGCGGAGCTTTGAGGCGCGCGCAAAACACCGGCGGGCATTCGCTGACTGACCGCTCTCACGGCACGCTCTTCCGTAGGCGATCAGGATGTCCGGACGGTCTGGGGCAAGCCTGCTGGCCGCTGCGAGATCTTGCAGGGCCTCTATTCGCGATTCGAGGCTGGCCTCGGTCTGGCGCTCCTGAGCTCGCTGGAAGAGCGCCTCCGCGCTCGTCGGCACTGCATGTCCCGCTAGTGCCCGATCTCCAGTCACTAGCGTGAGTGCAGCGCAGAGCGCCGACAAAGCGAGTACGCGATCGACGAGCATCGATCTCCAAGTACCGGTCGGAGTTTACGGAGGGGCAGAACAGATCTTCCGAGCAGAAGCCGGCTAGAGTGAATTCCGAGACCGGCTCAAAGACCTCGCGGGTACTGTTAGCTACGCACGCCCGGTACTTTCAGATCTCTTGCCGACCAGTCGGGATCATAAACAGAAGGCGCACCAACGTCACGAATCGTTTGATGGGCTTCGCCTTCCTTATTGCGATGCCCCCTGGTGTGCTTGGCTAGAGCTTCTCGAGTTCAGGCCCGCTCGGCTGAGGAAGTAGGCGATTGGGACAATCGCCAGGTACTCGGTCCGGTGCCGGCGCTCGCGAGGGCCGAGCCGACCAGCAGGCGGCTCTTCGCGAGCAGCGAACCCAGGTCCTACGAGGCCTCGACCGACTCCTCGGTCCGCTACGAAGGGCAGAACAGTGCGCGATTCGCGTCGACCGCCGGTCGCGTCGAGTTGCGGCTCGTGCTACGCCGCTTGCGTCTCGTCGCGCTTGATCGAGAACTGCGGCTTCGCGTCGGCGGCGGCGGGCGCGGCGCCCTGGGACATCTTCACGCGCAGGCGCAGGTTGTTCGCGCTGTCGGCCTGGCGCAGGGCCTCGTCGAGGGTGATCTCGCCGCGGCGGTAGAGTTCGAACAGCGCCTGGTCGAACGACTGCGAGCCGTCGAGCGCGTTGTCCTCGATCG
>CAZIXL010000158.1:0-6890 GCA_964542885.1 uncultured bacterium | reverse complement strand
CCGTCCCACGTCGAGGACGAGCAGCACGTCGCCGCCGCCCGGGCGACGACGCACGCCGCCGATCACCCCGGCCGCGTCCTGCCCGACCAGGTCGGTCACGTTCCCGGTGCCGGCTTCGTCGAGCGTTTCGACGGCGTCGGCGCTGTCGACGGTGACGGCGACGAGCCGGCCGGCGTGGCGGATCACGATCGCCAGCTCGCGGTTCATCGATTCGACGGCCGCGATCGCGCGCGCGAACACGTGGAGCATGCGGCCGAGCGGGCCCCTGCGACCTTCGTCGATCACCGCCAGCGCCTGCGCATCGTGACCGCGGTCGAGGTGCCCGAGGGCGACGTCGGCGAGCGCGTGGATCTCGCGGTGCGGGCGCTCGAACTCCTCCCAGATGAACTGCAGGGCGAGGTGGTCGGGCTTGTACGTGTCGTACCAGCGGCCGAAGGCGCACTGGTGCGGGTCACGCGCCTTCGTGAACGAGCGCTTCTCACGCACGCACGCTTCCAGTTCGCGCAGCCAGTCGTGGTGATCGGCCTCGCGCGCGCGCAGCAGGCGGATCAACTCCTCGTTCTCCTGCGCGCGCGAAGGGCGGCCGAGGCGGAGGCGCAGGTCGACGAGCGGCAGCACGTCGCCGCGCACGTTCGCGACGCCGCGCAGGTGCGCGGGCGCGCCGGGCACGGGTACGACGCGGGGCACCAGCAGCAGTTCGCGCACGCAGTCGATGGGAAGCGCGACGTGCTGGTGGTCGACCCCCAGCACGAGGTGGAGCGGAGCGTCGGCAGCGAGGGACGACGTCGAGGTCGCGGACCCGGCGGCACTCGGTGAGCTCGATGACATGGAGGGCTCCAGGCATTCCGCGGTGGCGTCCGGGCGCGAGGGCCGGCGGACAGGCGTGCGTGCTCCCGCTGCGGCTTCGACCGGGCCCCGGGACGGCCCGGGCCCGGCTGGCAGGTGCGGTCCAGTTTCGTCCGCCCGCGACACTCCTTGAGGGACGACTTGCAGTTGCGAAGGACCCGCGGCGCAGCGGCGGGCATTTGCGCGCTTCGGGCATGGTGTCGCCGGCGTGTGCGCCCTAGACTGCGCGCACCATCCCCGCAGCGCCTCATCAGGAGGACTGCCATGAGCCTCGCCGAAACGTTCGTTCCCGAGTTCGACCAGGAGATGTCGATCACGCGCCGCCTGCTGGAGCGCGTCCCGTCCGACAGGGGGGCGTGGAAACCCCACGAGAAGTCGTTCTGCCTCGGCCACCTCGCCCAGCTCGTAGCCCGCATGCCGGGGTGGCTCACGCAGGTCATGCGCGAGACCCGGCTCGACCTCTCGAGCGGGGCCGCGTACTCGCTCGAGCCGACCGGAGCGCTGCTCGCCGAGTTCGACCGGAACGTGAAGGAAGCCCGTGAAGCCCTTGCCGGGGCGAAGGACAGCGACTACCAGGTGGTGTGGTCGCTGGCCGCGGGCGAGCGCGTCTTCATGAGCCTGCCGCGTGCCATCGTGGTGCGGCAGACCATCAACCACCTGGTGCACCACCGCGGGCAGCTGTCCGTCTACCTGCGGCTCGTGGACGTGCCGCTGCCTTCGATCTACGGGCCGACGGCCGACGAGCGCTGGTGAGGCCGGCGCCGGGGAGGGCCCGCCCCTCCCCGACGCGGCCGTCGCGGGGCCGTCTCCGCTAGAAGCGCACCACGACGCCTGCGGACGCGGTCCAGAAGTGCGCGCGCCCGTCGCCGCGGGCCAGTTCCTCGAGCGGGTCGGCCAGCGTGATGCGCCCGCCGTCCAGCACGATGTCACCCGGGGCGCCGAACGCGAGCGCCAGCGAGGCGCCGGCGTACGCGTCCGAGCGCGCGGCGGCCGGATCGTCGGCGAGCGCGGTCGTGGCCCGGCGGCCGAACGGCATCGGCCGTCGTTCGCCGGCGAGGGTCGCGCGCACGGGCCCGAGGCGGTACGTCGGCGGCTGCACGCGCGGCACCCCTCGCAGCGCCGATCGCTCGATACCCGGGAGCGTGATGACCTGGCCCGGGCCGACGGCCGCGGCGCGCGCCGCGTGCGCGGCGGGTGCGATCGCGACCACCAGCAGGAAGCCGATCGCGAACCGTTTCATGGCCTCCTCCCTTCCGGAGGCCGCCCGGCGGGGGTTCGCCGCGGGCGGCGTCACGTCCTTCGGATGCGCGGCGCGAGGCGCGCGGTGCCGTGCGCGCGGCGGTCGGCCCGGGGCCGGGTGAGTCTTTGCCCGGCCCGAACGACGGCGGATGCGAAGAGGCCGGCACCCCGGGGGGCGCCGGCCTCGAGCGTTCGCGGCGTGGCTACTTCTTCGGCATCTGCTCCAGCAGGACCTGCACCGCCTTCTCGATCTGCTGGTCGCGGCCCGCGGCCACCAGCGCCGGATCGGGCTCCACCATGTAGTCCGGGTCGAGGTGCTTGTTCTCCATCACGTCGCCCTGCATGTCGATGAGCGAGACCTCGGGGATGCCGAAGACCAGGTTGCGGTCCTGCAGGCGTTCCCACCAGACCGAGGTGCAGGTGCCCGGCACCGGCATGCCGACCGTCTTGCCGATCCCGAGTTGCGTGTAGGCCATCGGGAAGCAGTGCGCGTCGGAGTAGTTCCCCTCGCTCATGACCACGATCGAGGGCTTGGTCCAGCGGTTCGACGGTTCGCTGCCGATCTGCCGGCCGCGCGGCGCGTTGCGCGCGTACTGCTTGCCCGTCAGGAACACGGTGAGCGCCTCGACGAGGTTGCCACCGCCGTTGAAGCGCGTGTCGAGCACGATCGCGTCCTTGCCGACGGCGCGGTCGAACACCTCGACGTACATCTCGCGGTAGGCGCCGTCGTTCATGCCGCGGATGTGCGCGTAGCCGATGCGGCCGCCCGAGAGCTTCGCGACCAGCTCGCGGCGCGACTTGAGCCAGCGCTGGTAGAGCAGCCGGCCCTGGTCGGCCCACGCGATCGGCGTCACGGTCTCCTCCCAGCGGGCGTTGCCCTTCGGGTCGAACAGGGCCAGGCGCACGCGCTGGTCGGCCTTGTGGTTCAGCAGCCGGTACCAGTTCGAGCCGGCGGGCACGCGCTGGCCGTCGATCGACTCGATGACCACGCCGGGCGCGATGCGCGAGCCGTCCTGCTGCATCGGGCCGCCCTCGATCACCTCGAGGACGCCGATGCCGTCGCCGGTGTGCTTCGGGTCGGGGAAGAAGCCGAGCGCGGCCGTGGCGTCGCCGTCGTTGCGCTGCGGACGGAAGCGGCCGCCCGAGTGGGACGCGTTCAGTTCGCCCTGCATCTCGGAGATCAGCTCGGCGAAGTCGCGGTCGTTGTCGATCGCGGGCAGGAAGCGCTCGTAGGTGCGCTTCACGGCGACCCAGTCCACGCCGTGCATGGCGGGGTCGTGGAACTTCTTGAGCGTCTGGCGCCAGATGTGCTCGAACAGGTACGCGCGCTCGGCGGCGGCGTCCAGGTCCATGCGCGCCGACAGCGAGACGGGCGTGGACTTGCCGGACTCCAGGTCGACCGTCGAGAGGCGGCCGTTCGCGAGCACGTAGGCCTTCTTGCCCTCCTGGTCCAGCTCGAAGGCGGCCTGGTTCGCGCCGAGCTTGGCGACGAGCTTCGCCTCGTGCTTGCGCATGGTGTACTTCCAGAGGTCGAAGCCCTTCTCGAAGCGCGCGAGGTAGACGAGCGTTTCGCCGTCGGGAGTCAGCTCGGCGCCGCCGAGGTTCGCGGAACTGAGCGAGAGGCGCGCGATCCGGTCGTCGAGCCCGTCGAACTGGATGTCCACGGGGTCGGCCGCCTTCGGGCCGTCGGCGGCCTTCACGTCCTTCGCGTCCTTGCCGTCCTTCGCACCCTCCTTCGCGCCGTCCTTGCCCTTGTCCTTCTTCTCCTTCGCCTTGAGCTGGTCGTACGCGGCCTCGTCCAGCTGGTAGCGGTCCCACGCCTTGCGCGTGAGGAACGCCGCGTACACGTCGGCCTCGCGGCCCTGGTTCGCCTGCGTGCGCAGGCCGTTGCGGTCCGAGAACCAGAACAGCACCTCGCCCTTGCGCGCGAAGCGCGGGCGGTCGTCCTCGTAGCCGCTGTGCGACACGTTCACGAGCTCGCCCTTGCCCGACGACGGGATGAGGCCGACCTCGTTCGACCAGCGGCCGGGGCTCAGGAAGTTGACCGCGAGCCACTTGCCGTCGGGCGACCATTCGAACCACTGGTCGCCGTCCAGGTACGAGTAGTTCATGTCCCCGGGCAGCACGGTGCGCGTGGCGCCGGTCTTGAGGTTCAGCACCTTGAGCGTCGTGCGCTCCTCGAGGTAGGCGATCTCCTGGCCGTCGGGCGAGAACCGCGGCTGGAACGTCTCGCGATCCGTCTCGAGCACCGGCTTCTCCTCGAGCTTGGTCGCGTTGAAGAAGTTCGGCTCGTCCTTGTCGAGCAGGTCGGTGCGGTACAGCTTCCAGCTCGAGCCGCGCTCGGAGGCGTAGAGCAGCGTGCGGCCGTCGGGCGAGAAGCTCACGTTGCGCTCCTGCTCGGGCGTGTTCGTGATCCGGCGCGTGTCGCCGTGCTCGGTCGAGGTCACGAACACCTCGCCGCGGGCGATGAACGCGATCTCGCTGCCGTCCGGGGAGACCTCGAACTCGCTGATCTGGTCGCCGACGTCCTCGGATTCGACCTGCGGGTCGCGCCGGTCGGCCGCGATCAGGACCTCGAGCTTGCGGCTCTCCCCCGTCGCCGCCGGGCGCACCCACAGCTCGCCGTCGTACGCGTAGCAGAGGTCGCCGGCGTTCGACGCCGACAGGAAGCGGACCGGGTTGGTCTTGTGCGTCGTGACCTGCACGGGCTGCTTCGGGTTCGCGAGCGAGAGCTTCCAGACGTTGAACGAGCCGCTGCGTTCCGACAGGAAGAACAGTGATTCGCCGTCCGGGCCCCAGACCGGCTGGCGGTTGTCGGACCCGAACTCCGTCAGGCGCGTGTGCCTGTTCGCGGCCGCGTCCCACACCCACACGTCGCGGGCGAACGACGAGTTGTCGTGCTTGCGCCACTCCATCTCGAAGCCGCGCACGTCGGAATACGCCAGGCGCTTGCCCGCGCGGTCCCACGTCGCGTACTGGGCCGGCGTCGTGAGCACCTGCACCGGCATGTGCCCCTCGAGGTCCACGCGGTAGAGCTCGGTGAGGATCGGGTGAGGGAACTGCACGCTGGTCGCCGCGTCGAGGATGGCGGCGGTGAACAGCACGCCCTTGCCGTCGGGCGTGAAGCTGGTCGGGATCTCGTCCGCGGAGTGGAACGTGAGCCGCGTGGCCTCGCCGCCCTCGGCGGGCATCACGTAGACGTCGAAGTTGCCGTTGCGGTCCGAGGCGAACGCGATCTTCGAGCCGTCGGGCGACCACACGGGGCTGGTGTTGTACGACGTTCCGACCGTGAGCGCGGTGGCGATCCCGCCGGTCGCCGACACCTTCCACAGGTTGCCGCGGTAGCCGAAGACGATCGTGTGCCCGTCGGGCGAGATCGCCGGGTAGCGCATCCAGAGGCCGCGCTCGACGGCGGCCGCGGGGCCGGGGACCAGGAGCGCGAGCGCCAGGGCGGCGCCGAGCGCCCAACCGAAAGTGCTTCGGGACGCGAACATTCCTTCTCCTCGCGTGTGGGATATGGGTTCGGGCGGAGGTACCGGCGGAAACGCCGGACCGCGACTCAGGGAGCTATACCGCAGCGCCGATCGCAACGGACGGCCGCGGCGCCCGGAGCGTGACGAGCGCGGCCGGGCGACAGCACGAGCGAGGGCGACGGCCCCTGCAAGCGGATCGCCGTGGAACGGCCGGATGCGATGCCGTAGCCTGCGCCTCGCCGCACGCCGCCCGTTTCTCGATCCATCCCGGGAAAGGAGCCGCCGGTGTTCCGATCGCGCCTGGCTACGGTGTCCGCCACGCTGTTCCTGCTCTCCGCCACCGCGGCGTTCGCGGCGCAGCCGCTGTTCCCCGGTCTCGGCCGCCACCACCGCGAAGTGAGCGGCGCATCGGGGGTCTCGCAACGCTGGTTCGACCAGGGCCTCGTCTTCGCCATGTCGTTCAACCACGACGAGGCGATCCGTTCGTTCACGGCGGCGACCGAAGCCGACTCCGGATGCGCCATGGCCTGGTGGGGCATCGCGCTCGCCAGTGGCCCGCACATCAACAACCCCGTGATGAGCGAGGCGCAGGGCCGTGCGGCGTGGGTGGCGCTGGACCGCGCCCGGGCAGCCGCGACGAACGCCACGCCCGTGGAGCGCGACCTGATCGAAGCGCTGGCACGACGTTACTCCGCCGACCCCTCGGCCGAGCGTGGCCCGCTCGACCTGGCGTACGCCGAGGCGATGCGCGCGGCATGGAAGGCCCACCCGAGGGACCCCGACGTCGGGTGGCTGTGCGCGGAAGCGCTGATGGACCTCCATCCCTGGGACCTCTGGACGGCGGAGGGCTCCCCCCGGCCTTGGACGACCGAGATCCTTCAGGTCCTCGACGCGGTGCTCGCGCTCGATCCCGGGCACCCCGGCGCGAACCACCTGAACGTGCACGCGCGGGAGGCCTCGCCCCGGCCCGAGGAGGCGCTGGCCTCCGCCGACCGGCTGCGCCGGCTGGTTCCCGGCATCGGCCACATGGTCCACATGCCGGCGCACATCTACGTGCGCGTGGGCCGCTGGGCGGATGCTTCGGAAGCGAACCGGCGGGCGATCCGCGCGGACCGCGACTATCGCGCGCGTTCGCAGCGCCAGGGCTTCTACAACGTCTACATGGCGCACAACCGGCACTTCCTCTCGTGGTCCTCGCAGATGGAGGGGCGCGAGCGCGAGGCGCTCGAGGCCGCCCGCGGGATGCTCGCGGCCCTGCCGGAAGACTTCGTGCGCGAGTCCGCGTTCTTCGCCGACGGCTACATGGCCATCGCGATGCAGGCCGGCGTGCCC
>CAZIXL010000157.1:0-6910 GCA_964542885.1 uncultured bacterium | reverse complement strand
CGAGCGCATGCGCCGCCCGCCGGCGCTCACGGCCGCCGAGGCGGTGCGCATCGCGTGCGGCATCGCCTCGGCGCTGGGCTACGCCCACGCGCACGGTGTCGTCCACCGCGACGTCAAGCCCGAGAACGTGATCCTCTCGGGCGACGAGCCGGTCGTCTCGGACTTCGGCATCGCGCGGGTGTTCCACGCCTCGGGCGCCGCGGTGACGAGCAGCGGGGCCGTGCTGGGCACGCCGGGCTACATGAGCCCGGAGCAGGCGGCGGGGCTGCCGACGGTCGACGCGCGGACCGACATCTACGCGCTCGGTTGCGTGCTCTACGAGATGCTCGCCGGCGAGACGCCGCGCTTCTGGGTGGGCGCCGCCAGCCTGCGGCAGGGGCGGCTGCTCGAGGCGCCGACCGAGGCGCGGGCGCGGCTCGACGCGCTGCCGCGCGGCGCCGAGGCGGCCCTGACGAGCGCCCTGGCCCTGGCCCCGGAGGCCCGGTTCGCGAGTGCCGCCGAGTTCGCGGCCGCGCTGGCGCGCGAGGAGGCGGGCCCCGCCCCGGGCCGCCGCTCGGTCGCCGTGCTGCCGTTCGCGAGCCTGTCCGAGGACGCGGGCGACGCCTTTCTCGGCGACGGGCTCGCGGAGGAGATCACGCACGCGCTGGCCCGCGTGCGCGGCCTGCAGGTCGCGGCCCGCACCTCGGCGTTCGCGTACCGCGGCCGCACCGCCGACGTGCGCGACATCGGGCGGGAGCTGGGCGTCGGCGCCGTGCTCGAAGGCAGCGTGCGACGTGCGGGCGAGACGCTGCGCGTGACCGTGCAGCTGGTCGACGTCGAGGATGGCTACCACCTGTGGTCCGAGCGCTACGACCGGCGCAGGACCGACGTGTTCGCGATCCAGGACGAGATCGCGGCGAGCGTCGCGCGCGCGCTGCGCGTGATCCTGACCGACGCGGACCGGCGGGCGTTCTCGCGCGCGAGCACCCGCGACGTCGAGGCCTACGAGGCGTACCTGCGTGGCCGGCAGTTCTTCCACCAGGCGCGGCGCCGGAGCCTCGAGTACGCGTCGCAGATGTTCGAGCGCGCGATCGCGCTCGACCCGCAGTTCGCGCTCGCGCACGCCGGCCTCGCGGACGCGTGCTCGATGCTCCACATGTTCTACCACTCGGCCGGCGCGATGCCCGAGAAGGCCGACGCCGCCAGCCGCCGGGCGCTGGAACTGGACCCCGACCTGCCCGAGGCGCACGCGGCGCGCGCGTTCGCGCTCTTCCAGCTCGGGCGGCTCGACGAGAGCGCGGGCGAGTTCCGCACCGCGATCGCGATGGACCCGCGGCTCGCCGAGGCGCGCTACTTCTACGGCCGCCAGTGCTTCCAGCAGGGCCTGTTCACCGAGGCGGCGCACTGGTTCGAGGAGTCCGCGCGCGTGCAGGAGGACTTCGACGCGCGCTTCTTCGCCGCGCAGGCCTGCGAGGCCGCGGGGCAGGCGGGCGAGGCGGCGGCGGCGTACGCGCGCGCCCTCGACGTGGCCGAGAAGCACCTGGCCCTGCACCCCGACGATCCGCGTGCGGCGACGATGCGCGCGGTCTCGCTCTGCCGGCTCGGCCAGCCCGACGAGGGCCTCGAGTGGGCGCGGCGGGCGCTCGAGATCGACCGCGAGGACGCCGGGATCCGCTACAACGTGGCGTGCCTCTACGCGCTCGAAGGGCGGCGCGAACAGGCGATCGAGTGCCTCGAGGCGTGCGTGCGCCTGGGCTTCGGCAACGCGGACTGGATCGGCAAGGACCCGGATCTCGCCTCCATCCGGGACGACGCGCGCTACCGGGCGCTGCTCGCGCGCATGGCGGCCTCCCCGACGGGCGCCTGACACCGGCCTCGCGCCGCGGCTCCCGGCGGCCGAAAACCCCCGTGTCGGGATTCCATCGCCGGCGAACGCCGGATCGACGCCGTGGACCCGCGGGCGCAAAGTGTCCGCGCACGGGAACGACGGTTCGCCGCACCGCGGCCCTTCGAGGTCGCGGAGCCGGCCGCGGCAGGTGGCGACGGTTCCCGCGAGCGAGGGTCGTCGTGCGGGGTGAGCGCCGCGCCAGCGGCATCGAGGACGTGACCGGCCTGCCGGAGTTCGAGGCGGACCTGCCGGGATGCGTCGCACCCCGTCCGCGCCACGACCGGCTCGTGCACCACCGGCGCCGCTTCGCCGGCGCGGCCGTGCGCCTGCGCGCCGTCCCTCGCGATCCCAACGCACCCACACGAGCCGCGATCCGGGGCCGTTCGCCCGCATCCCGGCCATTCCCCATGCCCGTTCCGGGCCAGGAGGATCCGTCATGACCGCCACCGTTCCGGCACCGAAGGCCCGCCGGACCACCCCGCCGCCTCCCGTTTCCGGCAGGGGGCTGCTGGAATCGCCGCGGTACAACAAGGGGGCCGCTTTCACGCCCGCCGAGCGCGAGCAATTCGGCCTGCTGGGGCTCATGCCGCACGCCACGATGAGCATCGACCAGCAGATCGAGCTCGAGCTCGAGCACCTGCGCGACAAGGCGGACGACCTCGAGAAGTTCATCGGCCTGCTGGCGCTGCACGACCGCAACGAGACGCTCTTCTACCGGGTGCTCGTCGAGAACCTCGAAGAACTGATGCCGATCGTCTACACGCCCACGGTGGGCAAGGCCTGCCAGCGCTACAGCCACATCTACCGCCGCCCGCGCGGGCTGTGGATCACGCCCGACGACATCGAGCAGATCCCGACGCTGCTGCGCAACGCGGCGACCGGCGACGTGCGGCTGATCGTCGTGACCGACAACGAGCGCATCCTCGGCCTGGGCGACCAGGGCGCCGGCGGCATGGGCATCCCGTGCGGCAAGATCGCGCTCTACTGCGCCGGCGCGGGCATCCACCCGCGGCACACGCTGCCGATCAGCCTCGACGTGGGCACCGACAACGAGGCGCTGCTCAAGGACAAGTACTACCTCGGGCACCGCAGCCGCCGCCTGCGCGGCCGGCCGTACGACGAGTTCATCGAGGCCTTCGTGCAGGGCGTGATCGAGACGTTCCCGCGCGCCCTCGTGCAGTGGGAGGACTTCCGCAAGGGCACGGCGTTCTCGATCCTCGACCGCTACCGCCGCCGCATCCCGAGCTTCAACGACGACATCCAGGGCACGGCGGCCGTCGCACTCTCGGGCATCCTGTCGGCGCTGCGCATCACGGGCACCGAGCTCGCGGAACAGCGCATCGTGTTCGCCGGCGCCGGCGCCGCGGGCGTGGGCATCGGGCGGCTCGTGCGCGCGGCGATGCTCGAGGAGGGCATGTCCGACGCCGAGATCCACCGGCGGCTGGTGTTCGCCGACAGCGGCGGCCTGCTGGTGCCGGGGCAGCGCGTGACCGACCCGCACAAGAAGCCGGTCGTCATGACCCCCGAGGAGATGGAGCACTACGGCTTCACGGGCGAGGGGCCGTTCGACCTGCTCGAGGTCGTGCGCCGCGTGCAGCCCACGGTGCTGCTCGGGACGTCGGCCGTGCCGGGCCTGTTCTCGGAGGACATCATCCGCGAGCTGGCGGCGCACACGCCGCGCCCGGTCGTGTTCCCGCTCAGCAACCCGACGTCGATGTGCGAGTGCACGCCGGCCGAGGCGCTGCGCTGGAGCGACGGTCGGGCGATCGTCGCGACGGGCAGCCCGTTCGCACCCGTCGAGTACCAGGGGCGCGTGCACGAGATCGGGCAGGGCAACAACGTGTTCGTGTTCCCGGGCGTCGGGCTGGGCTGCATCCTGAGCGAGGCCCGCGAGGTGACCGACGAGATGATGCTGGCGGCCGCGCGCACGCTGGCGGCGCTGGTGCCCTCGTCGCGCATCGAGCGCGGGGCGATCTATCCCGAGGTCACCGACCTGCGCAAGGCCAGCGCGGCGGTGGCGGCCGCGGTGATCCGCACCGCCCGCGAGCTGCGCGTGGGCCGGAACCTCGAGGACCACGTGATCGAGGGCCTGGTGCAGAACGCGATGTGGTTCCCGGACTACCCGGTCTACGCGAGCGAGGTGGTGGCGGAGTGAAGCACGCCCCGGCGGCGCCTGCCGCCGCGGGGCGGACGGCGGACGGCGGGTCGTTCGACGACCTGCCGTCCGACCGGCTCCTGCGCGCGTTCGGCGTCGAGTACGCGCACGTCTCGCCGGCCGCCGGCGGCGACCTGTACGTGACGCGCTTCGGATGGCCGTTCGTCCAGGCGCTCGACCCGGCGCGCTGGTACGCGGACCAGTGGTACGAACGGACGGGCACCCGCCTGCGCGGGGCGACCGGCACCGTCTACCACGTGCGGCCGCGCGAGGGGCCCGGACCTTCGCCCGAGCTGGTCGTGAAGTTCTCGCGCGTGGCCCAGGACGTGCCGCTCCTCGTCGAGACGTCGTTCCCGAGCGACGTGCCGCCCGAGGTGATCGCGGCCGCGCGCTTCAACGGACCGCTCGAGGAGTTCGGGCTGCTCATGGAGATGCGCCGCGGCGTGTTCGGGGCGCCGTCGGCGCGCGTCCTCGCGCAGCGCCCGCTCGCGATCTACGTGCCGCCCGACGAGTTCGACCTCTGGCAGCTCGGGCGCCACACGAGCGCGTTCCACAGCCACCGCGCGCTGCTCGCCGAGGACCAGGCCGACTCGCTCAAGGCGATCGAGCTGGACATCCGGCGCATCTACGTCCTGCTGTTCGGCTGGCTCGAGGGCCGTGACGCCGAGGAGTGCTTCCACGACGGACGGCTGGCCGACGGCGAAATGCGCGAGCTGACCGTGCGGGTCTCGCGCGAACTGGAGGCCCGCGGGTTCCGTGTGCTGGACCACAAGCCCAAGCACTTCATCCTGCGCCCGCGCGCCGACGGCTCGTTGCTGCGCCGCCGCGACGGCTCGCTCGTCTACGGGCTCGTCGACTTCGAGCTGCTCCAGCGCAGCCCCGAGCACCAGGACGCCTACCGCGCCGCGCGCCGCGAGCAGTACTGGCGCTCGCAGGTGGGCGCACGCCCGGTCGTCGCCGCGCCGGCGTCGCACCTGCGCGACGCGACGGTCTTCGGGGTGCCGTACGCGTTCGGGGCGACGCCCGACGGCGGGCGGCTGTGGGTGGTCGGCCGCGAGCCGGGGTTGTTCGACTTCTTCCTGCCCGACCGCTGGCGGCGCACGCCGCGCGAGAAGCTGTCGGGCACCTCCGAGGTCTACCGCACCCGCACGCGCGACCACGCGGACGTCGTCTACCGGCGCTCGCGCGTCGGCTTCCTGCCGCGCGTGGACCCGCGGCTGGCCGAGGCCAGGGCGATCCGAGAGCGCGGCTACAACAGCCCGTTCGAAGAGGTGGCGCTCGCCGAGCGCCTGCGGGACATGGGCGTGCCGACCGTGCGCCCGCGCGCGATCTACGAGACCGCGCACGCCTCGGTGCGCCCGCTGCGCCTGCGCGATCCGCGGCGCTTCGAGGAGCACGCCGACGTGCTGGCGCCGGAGCAGCCGCCGCGGCCGGTGCTGCGCCCGGACCACGACTACTACACGCTGTGGGACACCTTCCGCGGCGAGGGCGCCGGGGCGGCCGGCGGCGTGACCGGACTCGAGCGCGCGCGCGAGCACGGGCTGGTGACGCCCGAGGAGGCGGCGGCGGCGCTCGCGTACGCCCGGCGCAGCCTCGAGCGCACCGCGCTGCCGGGGGAGAGCGTGGCCGACGAGGAGTTCGTGGTGGCCCTCGACGCCTCGGGGCAGGCGGACCGCGATGGCGGGCGCCCGCGGCTCTTCTTCAGCCTCGACGCGTTGACGGCCTGCGAATGCGGGCTGCTCGGCGAGGCGGAGTACCTGGCGCTGCTGGCGCGGCTCGACGAGAAGCTGGCGGCCGTCGACTTCGCCAAGCTCGACGCGAACGGCCGGCACCTGCTGCTCACCGTGGACTCGGGCGCCGCCCTCGTGCGCGAGCCTTCGGGTGAGCTGCACGCGGTGCTCTGCAACTTCGCCCTGATCCACGGGCTCTACCGGCGCATTCGCTGAGCCGCCGCGGCCGGGCGACGGCCCGCGGGCTGGAGATCGGTCGTCGCGCGTCCCGCCCGGCGCTCCGTCCCCGCGTCACCGGCGCTCGTCGGCGGGCCGCCGACGCTCGGACGCGCTTCGCCACGCTCGACGCAACCGGCTGGCGGCGTTCGCGCGTAAGGCTACCGTTCGCTCGACCGGTGCCGCTTCGGCGGCGCCTTTCGCATGTCCAACCTTCCGGCGCTCCCCGAGGTCCAACCCCGCATGTTCGTCGCCCCCCGGTTCCCGCGCGTCCGCCCGGCCTGCTGGCTCCTGCTCGCGTCGCTCGGCCTGGCGGCGCCCACCTTCGCCGCCGCGCCCCAGCCCGGCCCGCCGCTCACGATCCGCCGCCTCGACGGTCCCGTCGTGCTCGACGGCAAGCTCGACGACGCGGGCTGGAAGGACGTCACCCCGATCACGCAGTGGTTCGAGACGCGCGTGGGCGACAACGCCGAGCCGCAGGTGGCGAACACGGCCTGGATCGCCTACGACGACCGCTACCTGTACGCGGCGTTCCGCTTCGACGACCCGAACCCGGCGCTGATCCGCGCACCGCTCGGCGACCACGACACCCGTTCGGGCTACACCGACTACGGCGGCGTGATCGTGGACAGCCGCAACGACGGGCGCACGGCCCAGCTCTTCCTGGCGAACGCGAACGGGCTCCAGTACGACGCGCTTTCGAGCGACGTCTCGGGCGAGGACAACTCGCCGGACTGGTTCTGGTCCGCGGCCGGCCGCGTCACCGAGTCGGGCTGGAACCTGGAGCTGCGCATCCCGTTCTCCTCGATGCGCTACGCCGACCCGAAGAACCCGACGTTCGGGCTCATGCTCTACCGCAACTACCCGCGCGACCGCCACTACCAGTTCTTCACCGCGCGGTTGCCGCGCGACGTGAACTGCTTCATCTGCAACGAGAGCAAG
>CAZIXL010000156.1:0-6964 GCA_964542885.1 uncultured bacterium | reverse complement strand
CGCTCGACGTGCTGGACGTGCCCGCGCCCATCGCCGACCTGGCGGCGGTGCGCGCCCTCGCCGGCAACGACTCCGACGGCACCGCGCGCATCGTGGTCACCTTCACCGCCCCCGCGGGCGCGGATTCGGTCGAGGTGTGGCGCGCCGGCTTCGGCGGATACCCGCGCTACGACGGGGCCGGCGGCTCGGAACCGGCGGTGCCGTCGTACCCGCCGCCGGCGCCCTGGGCGCTCACGGCGGTCACGGCGTCGGGCCAGTCCGACGAGCCGGCGACGCGGGACTTCTGGTACTACGTCGCGTTCTCGAAGAACGCAGGCGGTGGCGTGTCGACCGTGTCGAACCGCACCAGCGGGGCGCTCGACTACCACCTGGGGGACGTCTCCGACGGCTTCGTGCTGGGCCAGGGCAACAACCAGGTCGGCAACGAGGACGTGTCGCTGCTCGGTGCGAACTACGGCATCGCCGAGCCCGAGCTGACGAACCGTGGCGTGCTGTACCTGGACGTCGGGCCGACGACCGACCTGCTCCTCACGTCGCGACCGTTCACGGACGGCCGGCTCGACTTCGAGGACTTCATCGTCTTCGCCACGAACTTCATGGTCGTGAGCGGGCCGGCGCTCGCCACCACGCCCGCGGGTGACGATGCGGGCGGCGCGGAGTCGCTCGTGCTGGAGGCGCCGGCGGGCGTGGAGCCCGGCGCGCTCGTGACCGCGCACCTGCGCTTCTCGGGCTCGGGCCGCGTGCAGGGCTTCTCGGCGAAGCTCGACTGGGACGCGTCGGTAGTGGCGCCGTCAGCGGTGACCACCGGCGGCTGGCTCGCCGGCCAGGACGCGCTCGTGCTGTCGCCGCGCCCCGGGATCGTGGACGCCGCACAGCTCGGCGTGCACGCGCGCGGGCTGTCCGGCGAGGGCGAGGCCGCGACGGTCTCGTTCCGCGTGCTGCGTGCCGGCGACCCGAAGTTCGGCATCGAGACGGTCAAGGCGCGCGACGCGCGCAACCAGCCGGTCGACGTCGCGACGAGCACGGAGCTCACCGGCGAGCCGCGTGTCTTCAGCACGATGCTCGCCGCGCCGTGGCCCAATCCCGCGCGCGGCAGCGCCACGTTCGCGTTCGGGCTGGCCGCGGCGGGTCGTCTCGACCTGGCGATCTACTCGGTCGACGGGCGCCGCGTGCGCACGCGGGCGTCGGGTCCGCGCGAGGCGGGCGAGGGGAAGCTGACGTGGGACGGCACCGGCGACGACGCCCGGCCGCTCGCGCCGGGACTCTATTACGCGCGGATGCAGGCCGGAGACCGGTCGATCACGCGCCGGCTCGTGCTCCTGAGGTAGCCCGGTGGCGACCACCCTCACGACGACCCCGGCCACGCGCCACGCGCGAACCACCCGGCTCCTGCGCGCCGCGTGGATGCTCGCGGGCGTGCTGGCGTTCACGCTCGCCGGGGTGGGCCCCGCGACGTCGCAGGTGATACGCCAGGACCTGCCGATCACGAACGGCACGGTGAACGCGACCGCGATCGTGGGCACGACCCTCTACATGGGCGGCGCCTTCACCGCGGTCGGTCCCACGACCGGCCCGGGCGTCCCGATCGACGCCGGCACCGGCGCCGCGATCAGCGGCTTCCCGCGGCTCGACGGCCAGGTGAACGCCGTCGTCTCCGACGGTTCGGGCGGCTGGTTCATCGGCGGCGCGTTCACGATGGTGGGGGGGCTGCCGCGCGCGAACCTGGCGCACGTGCTCTCCGACAACACGGTCGCCGCCTGGAACCCGGGCGCGTCGGGGCAGGTGCTGGCGCTCGCGTTCGACGGGCTCACGCTCTACGTGGGCGGCAGTTTCTCGGCCGTCGGCGGGCAGTCGCGCAGCAACCTCGCCGCCGTCGACGGTGCGACCGGCACCGTGACGGCGTGGGACCCGGGCGCGAGCAGCACCGTGCGCGCGGTCGCGCTGGGAGCGGGCGTGCTCTACGTGGGCGGCAGCTTCACCGCGATCGGCGTCACGAGCCGCATGCGCCTCGCCGCGATCGACCTCGGCCTGGCCGTCGCAACGCCGTGGAACCCGGTTTCGAACAGCACCGTGCGCGCCATCGTCGTCGACGGCGGCACGGTCTACGTGGGCGGTGACTTCACGCTGGTCGGCGGGCAGTCACGCTCGCGCGTGGCCGCACTCGACGCCACGAGCGGGCTCGCGACCGCCTGGAACCCGGGCGCGAACGCACAGGTCGCGGCGCTCTGCCTGGAGGGCGGCACGCTCTACCTGGGCGGCTCGTTCACGGTCGCGGGCGGGCAGGCGCGCCTGCGCCTTGCGGCGGTCGACGCCGCCAGCGGCGTGGTCTCGCCATGGAACCCGTCGGCGAACGCGGGCGTGCTGGCGATCGCCGCCTCCGGTTCGGTCGTCTACGCGGGCGGCGACTTCCTGGCCGCCGGCGGCCAGCCGCGCAGCCGCCTGGCCGCGATCGACGCGGCCACGGGACAGGCGACGAGCTGGAAGCCGGAGGCCTACGGGGCGGTGTTCGCGCTGGCGCTGCACGGCTCGGCCGTCTACGTGGCCGGGATCTTTTCGGGACTCGGCGGCGTCGAGCGGGACAACCTCGCCGCGATCGACCTCACGACCGGCCAGGTCACGCCGTGGGACCCGGGCACCGACAGCGAGGTGCTGGCGCTCGCCGCGGACGCGGGAACGCTCTACGCGGGCGGCAGCTTCACCGCGGTGGCCGGGCAGGTGCGCAACAGCCTCGCGGCGTTCGAGCTGGCGGGCGGCACGCTGACCCCGTGGAACCCCAGCGTGAGCGGCCGGGTCTCGACCCTCGCCGTGCACGGCCCGGCCGTCTACGCCGGCGGCGCGTTCAGCGAGATCGGCGGTTTCCCGCGCGACAACGTCGCGGCGCTCGACGCCGCGACGGGGGCGCCGACCGCGTGGAATCCCGGTACCGATGGCGAGGTCTTCGCGCTCCTCGCCGAGGACGGCCTCGTGTACGCCGGAGGCACGTTCGCGACCGTGGCGGGCGCCACGCGCAACAACCTCGCGGCACTCGACGCCACGACCGGCGGCGTGACGTCGTGGAACCCGAACGCCAACGGCACCGTCCGCGCGCTCGACACGAGCTGCGGGCGGGTGGTCGTCGGCGGCTTCTTCACCACGGTCGGCGGCCAGAGTCGCAGCCGCATCGCCCTGCTCGACGCCACGACCGGGCTCGCCTCGCCCTGGAACCCGAACTCGAACGGGCCGGTCTACGCCGTCGCGATCGACGGTCGCACCGTGTACGTGGCGGGTGTCCTGAGTGCGATCGGCGGCCTGGCGCGCAACCGCCTCGCCGCGCTCGACCTGGCGACGGGGGCCGCGACGATGTGGAATCCGGACGCGGGCGGCACGGTGCGCGCGCTGACCGTGAGTGGCGGTTCGGTCGCAGTCGGCGGCAGCTTCGCCACCATCGGAGCGACCGTCCAGGGCAACGTCGCCGTGATCGAGGCCGACGCGTCGCTCGCCTGCCCGTCGATCGCACTGTCGCCGGCGTCCCTGCCCGCGATGCTCGTGGGCGACGCGCTCAGCCAGCCGCTCGTCGCGCTGGGCGGCAGCGGTCCCTTCTGCTGGGCGCTCACCTCGGGCGCGCTGCCTCCCGGCCTCGCGTTCGACGCGGGCACGGCCACGCTCTCGGGCACGGCGACGACCGGCGGCTCGTACGCGTTCACGCTCACCGCGACGGATGCGAACGGCTGCCAGGGTGTGCAGGCCTACGTGCTCGACGTGTCCTGCCCGGCGATCGCGGTCGGGCCGGCCACGCTGCCCGCGGGCGCGGTGGGGGCGCCGTACGCGCAGCCGTTCACCGCCGGTGCGGGCTCCGCGCCGCTCACCTGGACGGTGTCGTCGGGCACGCTGCCCGACGGCCTCGCACTCTCGTCGGCGACCGGCGTCCTGAGCGGCACGCCGACCACGGCGGGCACCTCGATCTTCGCGATCACCGCGACCGACGCGTACGGCTGCTCGGGCCTCGAGAACTACACGCTCGACGTGTTCCTCACGCCGCCGGCGTCGGTGGTCGCGGCCAACACGAGCGCGTCGTGCCTGTCGGCCCAGAACCCGTGCGTGTCGGTGCCGTTCGTCTACACCCGCGCCGACAGCACGCCGGCGCGCGGCATCAGCGTCACGTTCCAGGTCGACACGACGCTGTTCGCGCTGTGCAACGCCGGCCCGCCGACGCTCAGCATCCATCCGGGGCCGTGGCTCGCCGCGTTCCCGAACTCGGGCTTCCAGGTCGTGGACCACGGTGGCGGCTCGTACACCGTCGACCAGGCCATCCTCGGCGTGCCCTGCGGCGCCACGAACGGCGGCGTGCTGTTCACGGTCGACCTGAAGGCCGCGGGGCCCGACGGCACCGGCCTGCTCGCGATCACGCAGGTGAAGGCGCGCGACTGCGACAACCAGTCGATTCCGGCGGCGCCGGGGCCGTCGGCGCCGCTGCTCGTCCACCACGACCCGATCGTCGTGCTGCCCGACACGCTGCCGGACGCGCCGGTCAACGCGCCCTACGCGCAGATCCTCACCGCTTCGGTCGGCACGCAACCGATCGTGTTCACGGTCACCGCGGGCGCCCTGCCGCCGGGGCTCGTGCTCGCCGCCGACGGCCAGCTCTCGGGCACGCCGACCACGTTCGGCGCGTACGCGTTCACCGTCACGGCCACCGACGCGGGCTCGTGCTTCGGCAGCCGCGCGTACACGCTCGAGGTGACCTGCCCGGTGGTGACGATCGACCCGCCGGCACTGCCCAATGCGCCGATCGGCGTGCCGTACGACCACACGATCACCGCGACGGGCGGCGACCCGCCGATCGCGTTCGCGGTGGTCGCGGGCTCGCTGCCGCCCGGCCTCGCGCTCTCGCCGGCGGGACAGCTCGCCGGCACGCCCACCACGACCGGCACCTACCCGTTCACCGTGCGCGTCTCGGCGGCGGGCGGCTGCGACACGGACCAGCCGTACACGATCGCGGTCGCGTGCCCGGCCATGGCGGTGTCGCCGGCGGTGCTGGCCGACGCCGTGCTCGCCACGCCGTACGCCCAGTCGGTGAGCGTGACGGCGGGGATCGCCCCGATCGTGTGGTCCGTTCCCGCGGGCGCGCTGCCGGACGGGCTCGCCCTCGACACGGGAACGGGCGAGATCTCGGGCACGCCGACCGCCGTCGGCAGCTCGGTGCTCACGCTGCGGGCGACCGACGCGTTCGGCTGCACGGCCGAGGAGACCTACACGTTCAACGTGCTCGCGGCACCGCCCTCGTCCTACGTGGGCGCCGTCGCCGACAGCCTGTGCCTGTCCACCGCGCACGCCAGCGTCGCGGTGCCGTTCCTCTTCACGCGCGGCGAGACCGCGCCCGCGCGCGGCGTGAGCGTCACGTTCTCGCTCGAACCCGGGCGGCTCGCGCTCCGCACGCCCGCCTCGCCCGATTCCTCGGTGCACCCCGGCGCATGGCTCGCGGGCTACGCCAACGCCATGCTCCAGGTGATCGACCGGGGCGGTGGCCGGTACACCGTCGACCTGGCACTGTTCGGCCCGCCGTGCGGGCCCATCACGGGCGGCGAGATCTTCACCGTCGACGTCGCGGCGGCAGGGGGCGACGGGACGGGCGCGATCGCGGTGCAGTCGGCGAGCGCGCGCGACTGCGACAACGTGCCGATCGGCGTGCTGCCGGGCCCGGACGCGGCTCTGTCGATCCAGCACGCGGGCCCGGCGGCGATCGCCGACCTCGTGGGCGCGCAGGTCCTGGCGGGCAACCCCCCGGGCGGCACCACGGGCATCGCGCTCACGTGGACGCCCGTGCCGGGCACGACCACGCGGCTCTACCGCGCGCCGTTCGGCAGCTACCCGCTCTACGACGCGGACGGGCCGGTCGCGCTGCCCGACTCGCTCGCCGCGCCCGGCCCGCCGTGGACGCTCGCGGCGGCCGGCACCTCGCCCGGCCACGTGGACCTGCCGCCGGCGCGCGGCTGGTGGTACTACGTCGCGTTCGCCGAGGACTCGTGCGGCAACCTCTCGGCCGTCTCCAACGTCACGACGGGCGCGCTCGACTACCACCTCGGGGACGTGTCGGACGGCGTCACGATCGGCACGGGCAACAACGTCGTGAGCGACGAGGACGTCTCGCTGCTCGGCGCGAACTACGGCATCGGCCAGGCCGAGATCGCGTCGCGCGGCGTCGAGTACCTGGACGTCGGCCCGACGTCGGACTACCTGCCCACCTCGCGGCCGCACCCGGACCACGTGCTCGACTTCGAGGACTTCATCCTGTTCGCGGCGAACTACCAGGTCACGTCCGGTCCCGCCGGCCCGGCGCGCGTCGCGCGGCCCGCGGCCGGCACCTCGGCGGGGGCGCTCGAGGCGTTCTCGCTGTCCGCGCCGGCGGCGGCGCAGGCGGGCCAGGACGTGACCGCGACGCTGCGCCTGGACGGCGCGGGGCACGTGCAGGGTTTCTCGGCGAGGCTCGCCTGGAACCCGGCCGTGCTGCAGCCGGTCGCGGTCGCCGCGAGCCCGTGGCTCGAATCGCAGGTTGGCGCCGTGCTTTCGCCGGGACCCGGACGCGTGGACGGGGCGCTGCTCGGCGCGCGCCAGCCGGGCATCCTCGGTGCCGTCGACCTGGCCACGGTCACGTTCCACGCGACCGCCGCCGGTCCGACCGGGCTCGCGCTCGCGTCGGTCATCGCGCGCGACGCCTGGAACCAGCCGGTCGGGACCGACGTGCGCGTGACCGGAGTCGGCGCGCCGGCGCCGCTCGCGACGGTGCTCGAGGCGCCGCGCCCCAATCCGGCGCGCGGGCCCACGACGCTGGCGTTCGCGCTCGCGCAGCGCGCGACCGTTGAACTGGCGCTCTACTCGGTCGACGGCCGGCGCGTGAAGGTGCTCGCGCAGGGCGCGATCGACGCCGGTGAGTACCGGCTCGCGTGGGACGGCTCCGACGATTCCGGGCGAATGGCGTCGCCCGGCG
>CAZIXL010000155.1:0-6987 GCA_964542885.1 uncultured bacterium | reverse complement strand
CGAGCCCCGCGGCCAGCTCGTTCGCGCGCTTCTCGCTGCGGGCCAGCGCCTCGACACCCATGACCAGCGTCAGCTCGCGGGGCGTGAACATGGAGACGCTCTGCCAGGCGTTGAGCACCGCGTCGACGTCGTCCTCGCCCGGCCACAGCACGCGCGCCGCGGGCGCCGCGGGCACGGCCGCCGCCCACGCGCGGCGGTAGCCGGCCAGGAACGCGGCCTTCAGGGCCTCGTCGGGACCCTCGATCCAGAGCGAGCGCGGAAACGTGCCCGCGAACGCGCGCTCGAGCAACGCGAGCCCGTCGGCGGGCGCGGCGGCGCGGGCCGGGGCGGGCTTGCGGCTCGCGGGGCTCGCGCGGCGCGGGGCCGGCGCGGCCGCGGGCGCGTCACCAGCCTTCGACCGAGCGGGTGAGGACTTCGTCCGCGATCTTGTCGATGGCTTCCTTGCGTCCATCCGCCTCGGTCCTGGCCGTCTGGCCGGGCACGTCCTGCACGTAGTAGTTGGCCGTGCGGACGATCTCGTCGGACCACATCTCGCGGTTCTTCACCAGGTCCTTGAAGGTGACCTGCACGCCGATCGTGACGCGGTACTCCTGCGCCTGCGAGGCGTCCGAGAACCCGAACACGGAGTTCTTGTACTGCGTGATCTTGCCGCGCACGACGCAGTTCGCGCTCTTCTCGTCGACGATCTTGAGGTGGTTGTCCTTCACGAACCGCTGCGTCACCGCCTCGGTCAGCTCCTGGTCGAGCGTGTACTCGGTCGTCGTGTTCTCGAACGTCGGGATCGCGACGGTCTTGAGGTGCGTCGGCAGCAGCGCGGGACTCGCGGTGTAGCCGCAGGAGCCAAGCAGAAGCCCCGCGGCCAGCAGCGCGGCCGCGCGGGCCGCGTGACGAGCGCGGGGCTTCGGTTCAGGCTGCGGAAGATTGATTCGACGCCTCGTCGTTCGAGCCCTTGGCCTGGATGCCGAAGAGCTTCATGCGGTACCGGAGCTTGTCGCGCTTGAGGTTCAGCACCTCCGCGGTGCGGCTCTGGTTCCACTTGGTAGCATACGAGGCACGCATGATCAAGGCCCGCTCCAGCTCCTCGACCAGCGCTTCGAAGGGAATGCCCGAGGGCGGGATCGCGGCGGTGAGCGCCTCGTCCACGCGCTGCCCGATCGAGGCGTCGGCGTTCGGCCGCACGCGCCCGGCGAGCTTCAGGTGCGGCGCGTCGAGCACCTCGCCCGTCTCCAGGAGGATCGTCCGCTCGAACAGGTTCCGCAGTTCGCGGATGTTGCCCGGCCAGCCGTAGTCGAGCAGCACCCGCTGCGCCGCCGGAGCGATGTCGCGGAACGGCTTCTTGAACTGCTTCGCGAAGCGCTCCATGAACAGCCGCGCCAGCGGGACGATGTCCTCCTTGCGCTCGCGCAGCGGTGGCACGTAGAGCGGCACGACCTTGAGCCGGTAGTACAGGTCCTCGCGGAACCCGCCCTCGCGGACCATCTTCTCGAGGTCCTGGTTCGTGGCCGAGATGATCCGCAGGTTGACGGCGATGTCCTTGGTGCCGCCGACCCGCTTGAACGTGCGGCGCTCGAGGACGCGCAGCAGCTTGACCTGCAGCATCGGGGACATCTCCCCGATCTCGTCCAGGAACAGCGTGCCGCCGTTGGCCAGCTCCATCAGGCCCAGCTTCTGCGCGCGCGCATCGGTGAACGCGCCCTTCTCGTGGCCGAACAGCTCGGACTCGAGCAGCTCGCTCGGGATGGCGGCGCAGTTGATCTCGACGAACGGCTGCGAGTGCCGCGCGCTCATCCGGTGGATGAGGTTCGCGAAGTACTCCTTGCCGGTGCCGCTCTCGCCCTCGATGAGCACGCTGGTCGTGTCGCCGCGGGCGACCTGCTCGGCGATCGCGTACGCCTCCTGCATCGACGGGCTCGACGAGTGCAGGTAGTCCTCGTCCGCGAACGCCTGGTTGCGCAGGCGGCGCAGCTCGAGCCAGATCTTCTGCGACTCCATCGCGCGGGCGGCCAGCGCCAGCAGCTCCTCGTTCTGGAACGGCTTCTTCACGAACCAGAACGCCCCGGCGCTCATGGCTTCGACGGCCGTCTCCAGCTCGCCGAAGGCGGTCATGAGCACGACCGGGACCTCGACCTGGACGCGCTTGATCTCGCGCAGCAGCTCGAGCCCGTTGCCGTCGGGCAGCTTCAGGTCGAGGATCGCGAGGTCGGGCATGTCCCGCTCGATCGCCTCGCGCGCCTCGCGCACCGAGCCCGCGGTGACGACGGTGTAGCCGTCGTCCTCGAGCGCCCGCGCCACGAAGTGGCGGATGGAATCCTGGTCGTCCACGACCAGAACGTTCGCCTTGCTCATGATCGACCTCCCTGGGTCTCCAACGGCAGTTCCACGCGGAACGTGGCGCCGTGGCCCGGTTCGCTGTGGACGGTCAGGTTTCCGCCGTGTCGTTTGACGATGTCGTGTGAGATGTACAGCCCGAGCCCGGTGCCGCCGGGCTTGGTCGTGAAGAACGGTTCGAACAGCGTGCGGCAGGTCTCCTCGTCGATGCCGGGGCCCTGGTCGGCCACGGTCGCGACGACAGTGCCGGCGGCGCCGCGGCGCCCCGGGTCGCCCTCGCGAGCGACGGTCACGGTGACGCGCGTCCCCGAGGGCGAGGCCTCGGCCGCGTTCTTGAGCAGGTTGATGAACACCTGCTGGAGCTGGTCCGCGTCGTGCGCGACGTCGGGCACGCCCGGCGCGGCCTCGAACGCCGCCTCGATCCCGCGCTCGGCGAGCAGCGGGGCGACCGAACGGTGCGCGCGCTTCGCGGTCTCGACGAGCGACTGGCGCTCGAGCTCGAGCCGCCGCGGATGGGTGACGTCGAACAGCTCCTGCACGATCCGGTCGAGGCGCTTGATCTCGCTCAGCACGAACTCGACGTTCGTGCGCTGGCCGGGGTCCTCGCCGAGCGCGCGCGACAGGTGCTGCACGCCCATGCCGATTCCCGTGAGCGGGTTGCGGATCTCGTGCGCGACGCTCGAGGTGAAGCGCCCCAGCGCGGCCAGCCGGTCGAGCTGGCGGGCGTTCTCCTCGGCGCGTTTGATCGGCGTCAGGTCGTGGAAGGTCGCGATCGCGCCGTAGACCTCGTCGGTCTCGTCACGAAGGCGCGAGGTGGTGAGCTGGATCGGCACCACGGCGCCCTCGCGCGTGCGCACGAGCGCCTCGCGGCGCTGCAGCTCGTCGCCGTGCTCGAGCGTCCCGCGCACGAGCTCGCTCACGTCGTCGCCCAGCACGTCGGCGGCCTCGCGCGTGAGCGCCTCGGCCTCGGGCCAGCCCAGCAGCTCCTCGGCGGCGCGGTTCAGGCCCAGCACGCGGCCCTCGAGGTTCACGGCCACGAGCGAGCTGACGATGCTGTCGAGCACGTCCTGCTGGAAGCGCTGGCTGCGGCGCAGGTCCTGGAAGAGCCGGGCGTTCTCGACCATGGGAGCCACCGAGAGCGCGATGGATTCGAGCAGCGTGACGTCGGCGGCGGTCAGCGCCGGCGCGCCCGCGGCGCGCGCGGTCGCGATCACGCCGAGGCAGGTCATGTGGCCGCAGCCGAGGCAACGGCGCTGCGCGCTCTCGAGGTCGGCGTACCAGCGCCCGGCGTCCTCGCCCGGGGGTGGCACCAGCAGCTGCGCGTCACCGAGCTGGCAACCGTCGCAGGCGGCCTCGGCGGTGCCCGAAGGGCTGCGCAGCAGCGGCACGCTGGCGAGCGAGCCGACGTGCTGGAAGCGCTCGTGCAGCGGATGCGTCTCGGGCACGAACGCCGGCGGGTGGCGGCGACCGTCGAGGTGCAGCAGCGTGCGGTTCATCCACACGGTGCGGGCCAGCGCGCCGCGCTCGCCGACGAGCGGGATCTCGAGCAGCGTGCCGGCGCTCTCCCCCGCTTCGCCGCCCGTCCAGGCGCCGGTCAGCACGCCGCGCGCGCGGTCGATGAGCAGCAGGCCCACCTGCTCGAAGCCGAAGGCATGGCGAAGGTACCGGGTCACCGTCCGGGTCGTCTCGGCGGTGTCCACGGTATGGGTGAGGCTGCCCGCGACCTCGCGCAGCGACACGAGCTGCACGTTGGTCTCGATCAGGCGGCGATGGCTGCGCTCGAGCTCCTCCACCAGCTCGGAGAGCGTGCGCAGCATCGTCTCGGTGTCGTCCACCCCGCTCACCGCCGTGGCGGCGGAGCGGTCGGACAGACCCCGGACCTCGTCCACGCGCCGCAACAGCTCGCGCAGGACCTGGCTCTTCGCTTCGGTCATGGACCTGCATCACCGCCGCGGCAGGGGTGGCACGGCGGGGTTCGACTTCGTCCGTCGGAAGCGCGCCGCCAGGGGGGCGGGGGGGGGGCGCGCGTAGGGATGGGGTGCGGGGCGGGGGGCCCGCGGTGGTCAGCCTTCCACGAACTCGCGGACGGTCTGCGCCACGTGGCGGATCATGTCCTCCGTCAGTTCGGGATAGATCGGGAGCGCCAGCGTCTCGTTCGCCGCCGCCTCCGAAACCGGCATGTCCCCCACCTTGCCGCCGAGGTGCGCGAAGCACTTCTGCAGGTGCAGCGGGACGGGGTAGTAGACCTCGCAGCCGATGTTGCGCTCGGCCAGGTGCTTCTTGAGGCCGTCGCGGTTGGCCACGCGGATCACGTACTGGTTGTAGATGTGGCGCGTGCGCGGGTCGTGGTGGGGCGTGCCCACCTTCGAGCCTTCGAACAGCTTGTTGTAGAGCGCGGCGTTCTTCGCGCGGCCCTCGCTCCAGCGGTCCAGGTGGCGCAGCTTCACGCGCAGGATCGCGGCCTGCAGGGCGTCGAGGCGCGAGTTCGTGCCCACGACCGAGTGGTAGTACTTCGGCTTCGCACCGTGGTTGCACAGCAGGCGGGCCTTCTCGGCCAGCTCGGCGCTCTGGGTGACGATCATGCCGCCGTCGCCGGCGCCGCCCAGGTTCTTGGACGGGAAGAACGAGAACGTGCCGAAGTCGCACATCGAGCCCGAGCGCCTGCCTTCCCACTCCGAGCCGATCGACTGCGCGGCGTCCTCGATCAGGAACAGCTGGTGCTTGTCGCAGATCGCCTTGATCGCGGGGATGTCGGCGCACTGCCCGAACAGCGACACGGCCACGACCGCCTTGGTGCGCGGCGTGATCGCCTTCTCGAGCAGGTGCAGGTCCATGTTGTAGGTCTTCGGGTCCACGTCCACGAACACCGGCGTGGCGCCGTTGTTCGCGATCGTGCCGGCCGTGGCGAAGAACGTGTAGGTCGGGCTGATCACCTCGTCGCCTGGCCCGATGCCCAGCGCCCACAGCGCGAGCAGGATGGCGTCGGTGCCGGACGCGCAGGCCACCGCGTGCGCGGTCTGCGAGTAGCGCGCCACCTCCTGCTCGAGCGCCGCGACCTCGGGGCCGCCGATGAAGTGGCAGCTCTCCATGACGCCCTTCACCGCCGCGTCCACCTCGGGGCGGATCGTGTCGTACTGCGCGCGAAGGTCGAGGAGCGGCACCTTCGCGATCGTGTTCGTCGACATGTCGTTCGTTCTCCCTCGGTCCGGGTCGGGGCCGGCCGCGCGGTTACGCGTCCACCCAGCCCTGGTTCTCCAGCAGCTGTTCCACGGGCACCGGGCGCAGCGGGCGCGCCGGCTTGCCCATCACGATCATGCGGGGCTCGACGTCCTTCGTGACGGTCGAGCCGGCGGCGACCAGGGCGTCCTCGCCGATCGTCACGCCCGGCAGCGTCACGGTGCCGGCGCCGATGCGGCCGCCCTTCTTCACGGTCACGCCCTTGAAGTGCTTGAACCGTTCCTGCGTGCGGCCGACGAAGTTGTCGTTCGAGGTCACGACGCCGGGCGCCACGAACACGCGGTCCTCGAGCGTCGAGTAGGCGGTGATGTAGCACTCGCTCTCGAGCTTGCAGTAACGGCCCACGCTGCAGAAGTTCTCGACCGTCACGCCGCGGCCGACGATCGTGCCGCGCCCGATCGTGACGTTCTCGCGGATCGTGGCCAGGTCGGCCATGAGCACCTTGGCGTCGATCGCGGCGCCGCGGTACAGCACGACGCCGGTGCCCACGATGCTCAGCTCGCCGACGGTGAGGGGCGGCAGCTCCTGCTCCTTCGTGGTCGCCGAGTTCGCGGCCTTCATCGGGTGCTTGCCGAGCGAGGCGTGGTCGTCGATCCGCACGGTGTCGCCGACGACGGTGCCCTCGCGGATCACGACGTGGTGACCGATGCGGCAGCCCTTCCCGATCGTGACGTTGGCCTCGATCACGCAGAACTCGCCGAGGGTCGTGCCCTCGCCGAGCTTCGCGCTCGGGTGGACGACGCTGGTCATGCGACCTCCTGCGGCAGCGGCTGGATCGCGACGGGCGCGCCGCCGGCCTTCAGGCTCTTCTGGGCCGCGTCGAGCACCTTCACCACGCGCAGGCCGCCGAGACCGTCGGTGAGCGGGGTCTTGCGCTCGCGCACGCACTCGACGAAGTGCAGGCACTCGAGCCGCAGCGGCTCCTGCAGCGAGATCTTGGGGATCAGGATGTCGCCGCTGCGCACGGTGAGCGCGTCGCCGTACGACACCACCTGGCCGGCGCGGTCCACGCCCTTGTCGTAGACCTTGATCTTCTCGCTGGCCTCCATGTCGTCGAACACGACCATCTTCTGCGAGCCGACGACCGTGAACTTGCGCAGCTTGTGCGGGTCGAGCCACGACACGTGGACGTGGGCCATCTTGCCGCCGGGGAACTTCATGTCGACGAACACGACGTCCTCGACGCCCTTCTGCAGGAAGTCGGAGCCGCGCGCGACCACGTCGATGGGCTCGGCCTCGAGCAGGTGCAGCACGACCGACAGGTCGTGCGGCGCGAAGCTCCAGAGCGCGTTCTCGTCCTTGCGGACCTTGCCGAGGTTCACGCGCTGGCAGTAGATGTAGAGCAGGTCGCCGATCGTGCCGTCCTGCACCATCTTCTTCAGGTACTGGACGCCCGGGTGGTAGAGCAGCAGGTGGCCGACC
>CAZIXL010000154.1:0-6996 GCA_964542885.1 uncultured bacterium | reverse complement strand
GGTGGGCAGGCGGCGCCGCGCGTCGAGCCGCGCGCGCTCGCGCCGCACCTCGATCGCCGGCAGCGTCGTGACCGGTGCCGGCAGCGAGTCGGGCGCGGCCCGCTCGCGCACGCCCGCCGTCGGCGCGCGCGAAACCGGCGGGCCCGCGAGCGCCGCCGCCAGCAGGAGATGTCGCAGGAAGCTCTCGATCACGGCGTCCTTCGCGCTCGAATCGAACACCCGCCGGCGCGGTGGACGCGAGGCGGGGCGGCGCGGAAGTCCGCGGCGTCCGCTCGCCTTCACCCGAGGCGACGGGCCAGTGGCTTCCGGGCAGGTTTCCTGGCTGAGGGCGCCGGAGCGTCGCCGCTCCGGCTCGCGCGCCTTCCCCGCGACGGGCATTCCTGCCCGTGAACACGAGTGGCTCTGCTGCGCGATGCGCCCATCACAGTGGCGGGACCGTGCGGGAATCTCACCCGCTTCCCTGTTACCCCACGCGATGTGGGCACCCGGAAGATGTCGCGGGCAGGATGCGACACGCCCCGCGCCGGGTCAATGGATATCCCGGCGCGGGGCGCCGGACGCGCACGCCGCGCGTCAGGCGGCGAGCTTGAACTTCGACACCAGGTTCTCGAGGTGCTGGGCCTGGGCGCTCATCGACTCGGCCGTGCCCGCCAGTTCCTCGGTCTGCGCCGCGTTCGACTGCGTGACCTGGTCCATCTGCGCCACGGCGAGGCTCACCTGGTCGATGCCGGTCGCCTGCTCGCGGGACGCCGTCGCGATCTCGCTCACGATGTCGGTCAGCCGGCGCACCGACTCCACGATCGTGCTCAGCGTGTCGCCGGACTTGTTCACCAGCTCGGCGCCCGCCTCGACCTTGGCCACCGAGTCCTCGATGAGCGACTTGATCTCCTTCGCGGCGGTCGCGCTGCGCTGCGCGAGGTTGCGCACCTCGGCGGCGACGACCGCGAAGCCGCGCCCCTGCTCGCCGGCGCGCGCCGCTTCGACCGCGGCGTTGAGCGCGAGCAGGTTCGTCTGGAACGCGATCTCGTCGATCGCGGTGATGATGTCGGCGATCCGGCGGCTCGAGGCGTGGATCTGGTTCATGGCGCCGACCGCCTGGCTCACGACCGTGCCGCCGCGCTCGGCCACGCCGTGCGCCTCGCGCGCGAGGTTCGCGGCCAGTGTCGCGTTGTCCGCGTTCTGCCGGACGGTCGAGGTCATCTCCTCGAGCGAAGCCGCCGTCTCCTCGAGACTCGAGGCCTGCTCCTGCGCGCCCGACGAGATCGCGGCGCTGCTGTCGGTCAGTTCGCGGGCGCTCTGCGCCGACGCCATCGCGGCGTCGCGCGCCTCGCCCAGGGCCTTCGCGAAACCTTCGAGCATCCGGTTGAAGGCGTCGGCCAGCTCGCCGATTTCGTCCCGGCTCGAGACGCGTGCGCGGCCGGTCAGGTCACCGCTGCCCGCCCGGCCGGCCTCGCTCACCATCACGTGCAGGTCGCGGGTCACGAGGTGGGCGATCGTGCCCGTGCCGAACAGGCACAGCACGACGAGGACCAGGAACACGACCGCGATCACCGTGCGCTGCCGGGCGATCTCGGCCTTCACGTCGTCCACGTAGATGCCCGAGCCCACGATCCAGCCCCACTCCGGGACGCCCGCCACGTACGAGATCTTCGGCACGGGTTTCGGCTGGCCGGGCTTGGGCCACTGGTACGCCACGAACCCCGCGCCCTGCTGCTTCACGGTCTGGACCATCTCGACGAACAGCCGCTTGCCGGTCGGGTCCTGGTTCTCGCCCAGGTCCTTGCCTTCGAGTTCGGGCTTGAATGGGTGCATGACCATCTTCGGGCCCATGTCGTTGATCCAGAAGTACTCCTGGCCCGAGTAGCGCATCTGGCGAACGTTGTCGATCGCGGCGGCCTGGGCCTCCTCGCGCGACAGCTCGCCAGCGCGCGCGTGCTCCACCTCGTGCTCGATCGACGTGACCGCGACTTCGACGACGCGCTTCGTCTGGTCCATGCGCGACTGCATCAACGCCTGCTCGGAGCGCCACGCGACCCAGACCAGGACGGGCGTCGCCGCGGCGAGCACCGCGAGCCCCATGAGCTGGAGCTTGCGTTCGAATCGAAGGCCTTCGAGCATCGCGTTCACCACTGCCGTACGGGGGGACGTGTGGGTCTCGCCTGCACCAGGGGCGGTGCCCGCCGAGTTTCGACCCAGCCGTGATCCGGCCCTTTCTCGCGCCAAGTCTCGGGCCGGCGAAGGTGGGCTTGAGCGTCCCGTCTCAGAAAAGTCGCGCGGCCGCGCGGCGCCCGCGCAAGTCCCGGCGAATGCGCGGTCCGCGCGCGGGCCCTCAGGCGTTCACCGCGAGCTCGCGGGCCCTCGCGAATACGGCATGCCACATGGAACGCGTCAGGCGCCCGGTGTTCGTGTTCTGGCGGCTGGGGTGGAAGCTCGCGATCAGCACGCGGCCGTCGGGCAGCCGCGACTCGGCGCCGTGCGCGAACGCGGGCCGCTCCCGCGGCGGCAGCGTCGCCCACCAGCCCGCGGCACGCAGGAACGCCTCGTGCCCGATCCGGCCGAGCGTCACCACCACGCGCACGCGCGGCAGCAGCCGCAGCTCGGCTTCGAGGTAGTCGCGGCAACGGTCCAGTTCCGCCGGCAGTGGCTTGTTGCCCGGCGGCGCACAGCGGCCGGCCGCCGAGATCCAGCAGCCGCGCAGGGCCAGCCCGTCGCCGCGCCACGTGCTCTCGGCGCGGTTCGCGAAGCCGTGGCGATGCAGCGCCTCGTACAGCCACTCGCCGCTCGCGTCGCCGGTGAACATGCGCCCGGTGCGGTTCGCGCCGTGCGCGCCCGGGGCGAGCCCGACGAGCAGCACCCGCGCGCGCGGATCGCCGAAGCCCGGCACCGGCCGGCCCCAGTAGTCCTGGTCGCGGTACGCGCGTTTCTTCTCGCGCGCGACGCGCTCGCAGTGTTCGCGCAGCCGCGGGCAGCGCTCGCACGCGACCACCGCGCGCTCGACGGCCGCGAGCGTCCGCCAGCGGCCGCTCACCGCGCCCTCAGCCAGCTCACGCGCCGCACGAGCACGCCGCGCGCGTCCTCGGCGCGCGCGAAGTAGATCCCCGCCGGCGCCCGGCCGCCGGCTTCGCGCTCGCCGTTCCAGCGCACGAGCGCGCTGCCACCGCCCACGTCGCGCCCCCACACGCGGCGCCCGGCCAGGTCGAGCAGTTCGAGCCGGACGGGGCCCTGGGCCCCCGAGAGCGCGAAGATCACCTCGCTCGACGCCGGGTTCGGGCCCGCCGCCAGGCGCAGCGTGCAGCGTCCCGAGAGCGCGCCGTCGCACGCGCCCGACAGGCGCAGCAGCGTGAAGTTGCCGGCTTCGAGCGCCAGCGCCACGCGGCGATCGGCACCCACGTCCAGCTCGTCCCAGCCGCCCGCGTCGCGCCAGAGCCAGGCCCGGCGGCCGGCGCCGCCCAGCGTGAGCGTGATCGTGCGCGCCGAGGAGGAGTCATGGTTCGCCACGAACAGGCACGGCCCGCCCATCGAGTCCGCGAACGTGCCGATCGTGGCGCGGCCGTCGACGGCCTCGACCAGCGAGTCGGGCGCGAACGGCGTCCCGCCCGGGGGCACGTCCCCCGCCTGCTCGGTCTCGAGCCACTGCAGGCCGGCCATCGCCTCGCCCATCGGGAGAAGGCGCGCGTCGAGCGCCTGCACCGCGTCGTAGAGCGGCGTGCGCCCGCCCTCCCACGTGATCATGGCCGGCCGCCAGTTCCACAGCGGGTCGGGCGGCGGCGTCCAGTAGGTGAAGTAGCCGATGCCGCGCGCGCCGTACGACAGCCACTGCGCGACCTGCCAGCGCAGCATCGGTGCGTCCACCGCCCGGAAGGAGCCGTGCTCGACCAGCAGCACGATGCCCCAGAAGGGCAGGCCGTGTTCGCGCGCGATCGCGGCGAGGCCGGCCACGTTCTCGACCAGCTCGTGCGCGTCGCCGGCGCGCGCGAAGTCGTACTGGTCGTTGCAGAGCACGACCGGGCCCACCTCCTCGACGTACGCGCGCGTGTAGTCGAGGTACTCCTGGCGCGTCGCGAACGCCTGCCGCCCGAGCAGGTTGTTCCAGGGCACGTGGCCCGGGTCGCGCTCGCGCAACAGGCGGAAGAAGCGCGCGTTGCGCGCGAACTCGTGGCGCGCCGGCTCGTCGCCGAGGTAGTAGCCGAGGAACGCCGGGTCGTCGCGATAGCGCGCCACCACGGAGTCGGCCCATTCGACCGCGTTCGAGTCGGCCTCGATGCGCGCGAGGTCCGCGTCGTAGAGCAGGTTCCGCACGCCGAGTGCGCGCGTCCACTCGAGCCGCTGTCGGTTGTCGGCCACGAGGCCGGAGTCCTCCCACGCGAGCACGGTCACGTTGAAGCCCGCGCCGGCCAGCTCGGCGTAGCGCGCCGCCGAGGCGGCCTCCTTCGGCGGGCTCACCCAGCCGAACAGCGCGAAGCGCGGCAGGGCGGCGGCGGCGGGGTCCGCCTCGGCCGCCGCGCGGGGCGCGGGCACGCGGCCCGCGGGGGCGGGACGGTCGCCCGCGCCGGTGGCCGCGACGAGCGCGAGCGCCAGTGCGGAGAGGTGGGTGCGTTGCATGCGCGTCACGAGTGGACTGTCACGGTCTTGAAAGGCCGGGATCGATGCCCTAGCTTCCCCCGGTGCTCGAACGATTGCGCGGGCTCCTGCTCGGGGCCCCAAAGAACATCCTCGACCCGCGGATCCACCACCAGCTCGCCCTGATCGCGTTCTTCGCCTGGGTCGGACTGGGGTCGGACGGACTCTCGTCCTCCGCGTACGGCCCCGAGGAAGCCTTCCTCACCCTCGGCGCCCATACGCACCTCGCACTGTACCTGACGGTGGCGATGGTGCTCACGGTGTTCCTCATCGCCGCTTCCTACAGCCAGATCATCGAGCTGTTCCCGAGCGGCGGCGGCGGCTACCTGGTCGCGACCAAGCTGCTGGGCACGGGCCCGGGCATCGTCTCGGGTGGCGCGCTGGTCGTGGACTACGTGCTGACGATCTCGATCTCGGTGGCCTCGGGGCTCGACGCGATGTTCTCGTTCCTGCCCCCCGAGCTGCTGCCGTTCAAGCTGCTGGCCGAGATCGCGGTGGTGGCCGGGCTCACCGGGCTCAACATGCGCGGCGTCAAGGAGTCGGTCTCGGTGCTGATGCCGATCTTCGTGGCGTTCGTGGTCAGCCACTTCGCGCTCATCATGTACGGCGTCGTCACGCACGTGGGACAGCTCGGCACGCTGGTGCCCGACACGGTGCTCGACACGCGCAACGCCGTCCAGGAGATGGGCGTGGTCGCGGTCGTCGGCCTGTTCCTCAAGGCCTTCTCGCTCGGCGGCGGCACGTTCACCGGGATCGAGGCCGTGAGCAACAGCACCGCCATCCTGCGCGAGCCGCGCGTCGAGACCGGCAAGAAGACCATGCTGTACATGGCCTCGTCGCTGTCGTTCACGGCCGGCGGCATCCTGCTCTGCTACCTGCTGTTCGGCAGCCAGCACTCGCCCGGCAAGACGCTCAACGCCGTGCTCTGGGACGCCATGACCCGGGGCTGGAACGTGGGCGGCCTCGCCATCGGCCCCTGGGTGGTCGTGTTCACGCTCGTCTCCGAGGCCGCGCTGCTGTTCGTGGCCGCGCAGACCGGGTTCGTCGCCGGCCCGGCCACGCTGGCCGCCATGGCCGTCGACAACTGGGTGCCCAAGCGCTTCGCGCACCTTTCCGAGCGCCTCGTCACGCAGAACGGCATCGTCACGATGGGGCTCGCCGCCATCGCCACGCTGCTGTACACGGGTGGCTCGGTGCGCATCCTGGTCGTCATGTACTCGATCAACGTGTTCGTGACCTTCACGCTGTCGCAGCTCGGCATGGTGCGGCACTGGTGGCAGGTGCGGCACACCGAGCGCCACTGGCGGCGGGCCCTCCTCCTCGCGCTGGTCGGCACGCTCGTGACCGGACTCATCCTGGTGATCACGACGATCTTCAAGTTCACGCAGGGCGGCTGGGTCACGCTCGCCGCGACCGGCGTGTTCATCGGCCTGTGCGTCCTGGTCCGGCGCCACTACCACCAGGTGCGCAACGTGCTCAAGAGCCTCGACGAGGTGCTCACCGACCTGCCGCTCCCCGAGCGCGAGCACGCGCCGGAGCTGGCGCCCGACGGCCCGACCGCGGTCGTGCTGGTCGAGGGCTACGCGGGCCTGGGCATCCACACGCTGCTGTCGGTGCAGCGCATGTTCCCGCGCCACTTCAAGAACATCGTGTTCGTGTCGGTCGGCCTGGTGGACTCGGGGCAGTTCAAGGGCACCGACAGCGTGCACGCGCTCGAAGAGAAGGTGCGCGCCGACCTCGAGAAGTACGTCGAGCTCGGGATGCGCATGGGCTACTACTCCGAGTACCGGTTCACGGTCGGGACCGACCTGATCGAGGAGCTCGAGCAGATCTGCCTCGACCTGCAGAAGGAGTTCCGGCGCTCGATGGTGTTCGCCGGCCAGCTCGTCTTCCAGCGCGAGACGGTGTTCACGCGCACGCTGCACCACGAGACCGCGTTTTCCATCCAGCGCCGCCTCCAGTTCGCGGGCATCCAGGTGATCATCCTGCCCATCCGCGTCTGGGAGCAGAAGCGCTCCGCCTGATTTCGCGGGCGTCGCGCGGACCGGCGTTCCGGCCGGCGCGCCGCCACCACGTTCCGGAGGGTTCATGTACCAGATCGACATGCGGGGCAAGCACGCGCTCGTCATGGGCGTCGCCAACCACCGGAGCCTCTCGTGGGCCATCGCCGAGTGCCTCTCGAAGGCCGGCGCCCGGCTGTGCCTGACGTACGCGAGCGAGCGGCTCAAGCCCGCCGTCGAGGAACTGGCCGCGACGCTGCCGCACGCGTTCACGACCGAATGCGACGTGACGAAGGACTACGAGATCGACGAGGTCGCGAAGAAGATCGAGGGCCGCTGGGGCTCGCTCGAGATGCTGGTGCACGGCATCGCGTTC
>CAZIXL010000153.1:362-7007 GCA_964542885.1 uncultured bacterium | reverse complement strand
ATTCGCCGAGCGCCCCGACAGGACGATTTCGCGCGCCGGTCGCGGGACCGGCTACGCCTCGTTCGCGGTCCGCGCCTGGACGAGCTCGCCCACGCGCTCGACGAGCTGGTCGGGCATGAACGGCTTGGCGAGGAACGCGTGTTCCGCGCCCGACAGGTCCCGCGGCTCGCGCGCGTCCTCGGCGTAGCCCGAGACGAACAGGAACCGCAGGTCGGGACGCGTCGCCAGCAGCCGGGCGGCCAGCTCGCGGCCGCCCATGCGCGGCATGACCACGTCCGTCACGACGAGGTCGATGGACGTCGGGTGCCGCTCGGCCGTCTCGATCGCGGCCACGCCGTCGCTGGCGGCGACCACCCGGTAGCCGGCCCGCTCGAGCGTGCGCTGGACGAGTTCGCGGACCGCCGTCTCGTCCTCGACCACGAGCACGGTGGCGGTCCGGGTCGGCACGGGTGCGCGCCCCGGCGCCGCGTGCTCGGGCACCGGCGCCTCGAGCCGCGGCAGGCAGATGCGGATCGTCGTCCCGGCGCCGGCCGCGCTCTCGATCCACACGCCGCCGCCGCTCTGCCGCACGATGCCGTACACGGTCGACAGGCCCAGTCCCGTGCCCTCCCCCAGCCCCTTCGTGGTGAAGAACGGGTCGAACGCGCGCGCCTGCACCTCGGGCGTCATGCCCGAGCCGGTGTCCTGCACGCTCAGCAGCACGCACGCACCCTCGGGGGCGCCCTCCAGCTGCCGCGCGCGTTCGGCGTCGACGACCCCCACCGACGTCGTGATCGAGAGCGTGCCCCCGGCGGGCATCGCGTCGCGCGCGTTCACGGCCAGGTTGAGCAGCACCTGCTCGATCTGGCTGTCGTCCACCAGCACCCAGCACGGCCCCGACGCGTTGCGGACCACGAGCCGCACGTCCTCGCCGATGAGCCGCCGCAGCATGCCGGCCATGCGCTCGACGACGCCCGTCAGCTCGAGCACGCGCGGCGCCAGCATCTGCTGGCGGCTGTAGGCCAGCAGCTGGCGCGTGAGCCCCGAGGCGCGGTTCGCCGCCTCGAGCACGTGCTGGGCGTACTGCCGCGGCGCGGAGCCCTCGGGCGCGCCGCTGCGCATCGCGTCGGCGTAACCCACGATCACGGTCAGCAGGTTGTTGAAGTCGTGGGCGACACCGCCGGCGAGCTTGCCCACCGCCTCCATCTTCTGTGACTGGCGGAGCTGGTCCTCGAGCCCGCGGCGCTCGGTCACGTCGGCGATCACGCCGTCGTAGTGCGTGAGGCGCCCCTCGGTGTCACGCACGGCCGTACCCGAGAGCAGGCCCCAGAACGCCGAGCCGTCGCGGCGGCGGAACCGCACGTCCTCGTTGAGCCACTGCCCCGAGACCGCCACCGCGCCCGCGAGCGCCTCCTCGCGCGCCGGCTCGGCCAGCGCCGCGACCAGCGAGGTGCCGACCACGTCCTCGGGCGAGTCGTAGCCCAGCATGCGGGCGAGGGCGGGGTTCGCGAACTGGAGCTGCAGCCGCGGGTCGGCCCGGAAGAGGCCCTCGTTGACGTTGCGGTTGAAGGACGCGAGCAGCCCTTCGCTCCGCGCGAGATCGACGCGGCCGCGTTCGCGTTCGAGCACGATCGCGGCGAGGGTCGCGGCCCGCTCCGACACGCCCATCTCGCGCGGGCGCGGCTCCCCGGGCTGCGACGTGAGGAGCCCGATCGCGCCGAGCACGTCGCCCTTCGCATCGCGTACCGGCACCGACCAGCATGCGCGCAGTCCCGCCGCCAGCGCGTGATCCCGGATCCCCGAGGTGCGCGCGTCGCGCGCGAGGTCGGCGACCACCACCGCCCTCCCGAGCGCCGCCGCGGCGCCGCACGATCCCGACGACTCCACCGGATCCGCGCCGTCGATGGCCGTGCGCAGCGGCGTGGGCAGCGAGGGTGCCGACGCCAGGCGCAACTGGCCGCCCTCCAGCACCGTGACCGACACGCGGCTCTCCGGGACCAGGCGTTCGAGCCCGGTGGCGATCGCGTCGAGCACGAGCGCGGCCGGACTGCCCGCCGCGATGCGGCCGAGCACGTGGGCCTCGCACGCGGTCTCGGCCTCCGCCGACTTGCGGTCGGGGATGTCGCGCACGACGGCCACGGTACGCAGCGCGCCTCGCGGTGGAACCGCCGGCCGGCGCGGGACACCTCGAACTCGAGCGTGGCGACCTCACCGCGCTCGAACGCCTCCTGGACCGACCGCTCCATGTCCGCGCGCCGCTCGACCGGCAGGATCTCGAAGATCGAGCGCCCGATGATCTCCTCGGGGCGGTACAGGACGCCGCTGCCGCGTGGCGCCGAGACGTCGAGGCACGTGCCGTCGCGGCGGATGCGGTAGAGCACGTCGGGCAACGCGGCCTCGAGCGAGCGGCGCAGCGCGTCGCTGCGCGTGCCGCGTTCGAGCGCCACGCGGCGCTCGGCGAGGATCGCGCAGAAGGCGGGCGGCACGGCGACGAACGACAGTTCGAAGAGCTGCAGGGCCATCGGGCGCTGCTCGCGCATCAGCTCCATGAACGGGCCGACGCCGAACGTGGTGGCCACCGCGACCGTGAGCGCCGAGAGCACCCCCGCCAGCGTCGCGCCCCGCATGCCGAAGCGCACCGCCGCGTAGAGCACGAGCACGAGGACGAGGTTCAGGTCCATCACGCCGGTGATGCCGGGCGGCACGACCGTCATGGCCCCCAGCAGCAGTGCCGGGATGCCGACGACCGCGGCGAGCGTCACCGCCACGTTGCGCGGCGTGAGCTCGGCGCGCGCGACGTTCGACCAGGCGAGCGCGACCGGCACCACCGAGAGCAGGCCGAGCGCGTTCATGCGCCACCAGCCGTCCCATCCCGAGTAGAACGGCATGTCGGGATTGCTCCACGAATAGGTGCGTGCGACCCACGAGAAGAGGATGCTGCCGAGCGGCGCGACCGCGGCCGCGACGAGCAGGGCCGCGACGTCCCGCAGCCGGTCGAACGAGTTGCGCAGGCCGAGCCGGCGCAGGACCAGGACGCCGAGCACGGCCTCCGCCGCGCTCCCGGCCGCGGCCGGCAGCGCCACGCTCAGGTCGTAGTGAAGCAGCAGGCGCTGCACGAACGTCACGACGGCGACGACCCACGCCAGCCGCACACCGAGCAACCACAGGCCCGCCACGGCGACACCGGTCGGCAGCCAGATCACGGCCTGGTCGACGGCCAGCCACGAACCTTCGCGGACCGAGGCGGAGGCGAGCAGGACGAGGGCGAAGAGTGCCGTTCGGAGGACGCCGGTGAGGCGCGACGACCGCATGCGCGAGCTACTCCGGGGGTGTGGCCGAGGAGCCGGCGACCGAGAGCGTGCGAGGCCGCCACGATCCTAGACGAGGTGCGCACGGCTCGCACGCCCCGGTTGCTCGCGGGCGTGCGGCATACCGCGGTTCCGGCGCGAGGAGGCGGACCGACCGGCGGGTCGCGCCGCCGCTAGAGCCGCCGCACCTGGAACGCCATGCCGGGCTGGCCCGGGGTGAGGGGCGCGTGCAGGACGAACACGCACTCCGGCTGGGCGGTCGCGGACGGCGCGGGGACGGTGAGCCCGCTCGAGGGGTAGCGGCGATGCGCCGCGCGGTACGCGCGGTCGACGAACTTCGCCACCGGCTGCGCGTCGAACACGATCCAGCCGGCGACCGACTCCCCGGGTGCGAGCGTCGTCCGCCGCAGCGCGCCGTATGCCCACTCGTCGCGCACGCGCGCGAGTCCTTCGCGCTGCTCGGCGCGCTCGCGGCGCTCGATCGCGCTCGCCTCCCGGTTCTCCCGGTCCTCCTCGTCGTCGCGGCGCTGCTCCGCCTCGGTGCGCCTGCCCGCCTGGCCCAGGTCGTCGACGGCCGCGAGCGCGCCGCCGATCGCGTCGAGCATGAACTGCGTGCGCCCGGCCGCCTCCGCGTTCGCGTCCAGCAGGTCGAGCCGCTCGAGCATCGCCTCGGGATCGCGGGCGGCCCAGGTCGGTTCCGCCCCGGCCTCGGCGGCGCCCTGCGCGGTGGCGAGCGTGAAGAAGAACCCGGTCGGATCGACGACGATGTGGTCGGCGGACCGGTTCCGGACGGCGACGTCGAACACGAGCTGGCCCGCACGATTGCGCTGGAAGCGGGCGGACCAGCCGATCGCGCCGGCGTCGCGGCGCACGACCGCCTGCCCCTGCATCCAGCGCGCGCGCGGATCGAGCGAGGTGACGCGGAAGACGGGGGACGCGGCGCAACCGGCGAGCAGCGGGACCAGGGCGAGCACCATCGCGGCCCTTCGCATGGAGCACTCCTTGCCGAAGGTGGCCGGGGAGCCATCAAGGGACATGCCACGCACGAATCGCGCGCCGGGCGCGGCGGGCGGCACGCGTGGTCGCGCGCCGTCGCGGCCGCCGCACGACGAGCGTGGCGCGCCCGCGACACGGCGGGCCGTACGGCGCGACCCGAAACGAGGGCGGCCCGCCCCGGGGTGGGGCGGGCCGCCGTTCGCTTGCGGTCCGGGGCCGTGTCAGCGGTCGGCGACCACGACGCGCACGACGCTCGTGCGTCCGGCGCCGCTCAGCCGCGCGAAGTAGACGCCCTGCGCCACGCGCCCGCCGTCCGAGCGCATGAGGTCCCAGTCCACCGCACGCAGGCCGGGCTCGGCGTGGCCCACGAACGGCGAGGCCACGACGCGTCCCTGCACGTCGAGCACGTCGATGCGGATCTCGCCCGGGCGCTCGATCGCGAACTGCAGGTGCGAGCGGTACGACGCCGGGTTCGGCGAGGCGGCCAGCGCGATGCGCGCCGGCGCGGTCGCGCCGCCCACGACGATCGGGCCGATCAGCCCCTCGGGCGCCGCGCACGAGCGCACGCCGAGCCAGTAGGTGCTCGCGCAGACGGCGTCGGGAGCCCCCGCGTCCACGTAGCGGAAGCGCGCTTCGCCGTCGGCCACGACCAGGTCGGGCTCGTTGCCGACGTACTCGAGCGTGCCGTCGCCGGCTTCGCGGTACACGTTGAAGCCGTCCGCGTCCTCGGTCGCGCCGACCGCCCACGCCAGCACGACGCCGGCGTCGGAGGGCCGCGCGTCCACGCGCCGCAGCATGGTCTGCGGCAGCACGCGCTCGGGATCGACCGCCAGGCGCGGCGAGCCCGACGCCGGGATCGACGGCTCCGGCGGGACCTGCGAGGCGATCGCCTGCGGCGCCGTGCCGGCGGCGTAGTCGTACGCGAACGTCATGAGGTCGCCGCGGCTCGTGTAGGTGCCGGTGCGCTGGCTGCCCAGCACGCGGAAGCGCACCTCGCGCGACGGCCCCACGTAGGCCGCCGGCGACGACGTGCTCCAGGTCTTGGTGACGTCGGTGGTGCTCACCGTGGCGCTGTTCACCTGCACCCAGGCCGACGTGTTCCAGTTCCACACGTACAGCGTCTGCGTGCGCGAGACCGTGAAGCTGCCCTCGTACGTGATCGTGAGGTTGAGCGGCACGTGCGCGAGGAACGCCGAGGCGTACCAGTCGGTCCAGTAGTTGCCCGCCGAGGTGCCCGCCGACACGCCGATGCGCGAGTCGTCCGACACCTGCAGGCGCGTCACCGTGCCGGTGGCGAGCGAGCCCTTGAGCATGGTCAGGCTGGTCGCGAACTCGGTGGTGTGGATCGGCGGCAGCGAGCCGTCGTTGTAGTACGTGTCGTTGATGCCGGGTCCCGTGATCGTGAACGCGGCGCCGGCCCCGGGTTGCGCCTGCACGACCACCGTGCCGCCGGCGACCTTGTCCCAGCCGGCCACGGGCGTGGCGCCGTTGCCGGTCTCGGTCCAGTAGGTGTGCACGCCGTGGTTGTGCATGCGGGTGAGCGCGTCGGTGGTCGGGTGCCCGTACGAGTTCCCGTTGCCGCACGAGATCACGCAGACCTGCGGCGCGGTGGCGGTGAGCCAGTTGTCGTTGTTCGAGTAGCGCGAGCCGTGGTGGTGCGCCTTGTAGACCTCGACGTGCCCCACCTCGGGCCCGACGGTCGTCTCGACGTCGTTGCTGCTGGCCGGGTCGCCCGTGAGGTCGCCGCTGATCTCCTCCTGGAAGTTCCCGTAGCTCACCAGCAGCGCCAGGCTCTTCGCGTTCTCGTCGCTGCCGCTGACCGAGTAGACGCCGGCGCCGTTCAGGTCCACGCACTTGATCGTGACGGGATTCGCCGAGCCCGCGTCGAGCGTGATCACCTGGTTCTTGGTCATCGACGTGCGCTTCGCGCCGAGCGTGTTCACGTACGCGGTGTACGTACCGCTCGAGTACGAGTAGCCGCGGTCGTAGCCGGCGGTCCCGATCGTGATGCCGATCGCCGCGAGGTCGTCGATGCAGCCGAGGTGGTCCGAGTGGTAGTGCGAGAGGAAGTGGTAGTCGACCGTGGTGATGCCCAGGCCCTGCAGGTACGTCTTGATGCCGCTGCAGTTGAGGTAATTGCCGTCGTCGAACAGCGCGGTCTGGCCGTTCGGCGAGATCAGCAGCGCACCGTCGCCCTGCCCGACGTCGATGTGGTGGATCTGCAGCTTGCCGTTGCCCTGGATGGCGAGGGCGGTGGCGGGCAGCAGGAGCAGCGCGAGGAGGGCGGGGAGACGGCGCAGCGGGGACGCGCCGCGCGGAACGCGCGGCGCCGGGTGGGGGACCCGGCTCATCGGGGGCACCT
>CAZIXL010000153.1:0-352 GCA_964542885.1 uncultured bacterium | reverse complement strand
GGGGGGGGGGGGGGGGGGGGGCGGCGGGGGCGGGGGGGGGGGGGGGGGTGCCCGCGCCGGGGGGGCGGCGCGGGGGCCCCCGGCGGGCGCCGGGTGGGGGAACCGGCTCATCGGGGGCACCTCATCCGTGGGTGATGTTCCGGCGCGCCCCGTTCGAGACGCCTCGGGGACAGGCGCCGCGCGGCACTTTACTTCCGCTTAACCCGTGCCCGTAAAGAACAATTTCAGCGGGTTGCTGGCGGAGTGTCCCGGACGAGTCCCGACTTTCATCTCGCGAAGGTGCCGATCACCGCGGAGCGGGTCGGGCCAGAACGGCGCGCGAGCCGGTTCAGGCGATCGGGGTGGGTGCGTC
>CAZIXL010000152.1:0-7024 GCA_964542885.1 uncultured bacterium | reverse complement strand
GCGCCTGGCCGTCGCTCGAACCGATGGCCACAAACGCGGCGGGTACGCTCGGGAAGCGCTCGGCGAGCAACGGCTCGCCGCGCACCCGGTCGGCAGTAACGGCTCCCGCGCCGCTACCTTCCCCGCCCCTGCATCAGGTCCAGTACGCCCGGCTCGCGCGCGCCGAAGCGAGAACCGTCGGCGTCGGGCACGTCGTCGCCTTCGCCCGGCGCGAGGAACAGGTTCTGCTCCAGCCCGTGCTGGCGGTCGTACAGGTCGCGGTAGCGGCCGCCGAGCGCGTAGAGCGTCTCGTGGTTCCCGCGCTCGACGATGCGCCCTTCCTCGACCACGAGGATCTGGTCCGCGCGGCGGATCGTCGACAGCCGGTGCGCGATCACGAACGTCGTGCGCCCCTTCATGAGCGCCCCGAGCCCCGCCTGGATCAGCGCCTCGCTCTCGGAGTCGAGGCTCGACGTCGCCTCGTCGAGGATCAGGATGCGCGGGTCCGCCAGGATCGCGCGCGCGATGCTCACGCGCTGGCGCTGCCCGCCCGACAGCTTCACGCCGCGCTCGCCGACGATCGTCTCGAGCCCCTCGGGGAAGCGATCCGCGAACTCGTCCACCCGCGCGATTCGGCACGCCTCGCGGATCTGCTCGTCGGTCGCGTCCGGCCGCGAGAACGCCACGTTCTCGCGGATCGTGCCCGCGAACAGGAACGTGTCCTGCAGCACCACGCCCAGCTGGGTACGGTACGTGTCGAGCCGCGCCGTCGAGAGGTCCGTGCCGTCCACCGTCACGAGCCCCGCCTTCGGCGAGTGGAACGCGGACACCAGCCCGATGATCGTGCTCTTGCCCGAGCCCGACGAGCCCACGAGCGCCGTCACCGTGCCCGCCGGCGCCGTGAAGCTCACGTCGCGCAGCACCGGCTTGCCCGCCTCGTACTCGAAGTCCACGTGGTCGAACACCACGTCGCCCTTCAGCGTCGCCAGCGCCGTCGCGCGCTTCGGGTCGGCGTCCTCGCGGAACTCGCTCATCACCTCGCGCGTGCGCTCGAGCCCCGCCAGCGCCTCGGTGAGCTGCGTGCCGATGTTGACGATCTGGAAGATCGGCGCGATCAGGAACCCGAGCAGCATGTTGTAGGACATGTACTCGCCGAGCGTCATCGAACCGCCCAGGATCTGGCGCGCGCCGTACCACGAGATCGCCGCGCCGACGAGGCCCATGAGCAGCGCCATCGACAGCTGCATCACCGACTGCGCCGTGAGCGTGCGCAGCACGTTGTCGAGCAGCCGCTGCACGCCCGCCGCGAACACGCCGCGCTCGCGGTCCTCGGCGTGGTAGCCCTTCACGGTGCGCACCGCGCCGAGCGATTCGGTGAGCCGGCCCGTGACCTCGGCCTGGATCTTCCCGCGCTCCCGGAACACCGGGCGCATCACGTTGAACGCGCGCCCCAGCACCAGCGTGAACGCCACGAGCACCGCCGCCGTCACGCCCGTCATGCCCGCGTTGATGCGCAGCAGGAACACCAGCGAGACCGCCGCCGTCACCAGCCCGCCGATGAACTCGACGAAGCCCGTGCCCACCAGGTTCCGCACGCCCTCGACGTCGCTCATGATGCGCGACACCAGCGTGCCCGTCTTGTTCGTGTCGTAGAACGCCACCGGCAGCCGCCCCACGTGCGCCTGCACCCGGGCGCGCAATTCGGCGATCGCGCGCTGGCCCTCCTTCGAGAGCACCTGCGTGAGCACGTACGACGTGACCGCCTGGATCGCCGTGGCGCAGAGCAGGCCCAGCACCAGCCAGGGCAGCAGGTCCGGGCGCTTCGGCGTGATGATCCGGTCGATCAGCACCATCGGCGAGAGCGGCAGCACCAGGCCCGTCACGCTGCGCACGAGCACGAGCGCGAGGCCCATGCCCAGCTTGCCGCGGCGCGGACGGACCAGTGCCGACACCTCCGGCCAGACGGAGCGGAGCGAGACGTTCTTCTTCTGCGCGCTATCCGCGCCGCGGCCGAGGCCGCGCACGCGCGCCGGGGCGATGCTCATGAGGGCGGGTTCTCCGGGAGGACGGGCGGGCGGGCGAACGTAGGTCCGCCCTGCAGATGCGTCCAGCCCGCCCGCGGTGCAGCGGCCCGCCCGCGCCGGTCCGGCGCCCGCGGGCGCCCGGCCGGATCAGGCCGCCACGAGCTCGATGCGGGCGGTCGTGCCGCGCCCGAACTCGGACTCGAGCACCACCGAACCGCCCATCAGCTCCAGCACGCGGCGCACGCTCGTCAGCCCGATCCCCAGCCCGCCCGCCGTGCGGGTCGTCGACCCGTCCAGCTGGCGGAACGGCTCGAAGGCCGCCGACAGCTGCTGCGCGGTCATCCCGCGGCCCTGGTCCACCACCTCGACCCGCACCACCTCGCCCGAGGCGCCCGGGAGGCGCTCGGCCCGGATCGAGACCGGCGATTCGGGCGGCGAGAACTTGAGCGCGTTCGCCAGCAACTCGTCGAGCACGCGCCGCAGCCGGCCGGGATCGGCCATGGCCACCAGCGAGCCCGCCATGGACGCGATCTCGATCTCGCGCCGCTGCCCGGACGCCTTCACCCGGCTCACGATCATCTCGCGCAGCATCGCGCCCACGTCGACCGGCTCCGTCCGCAGCGTCGCGCGCACGCTCATCAGCTCCGCGTGGTCGAGCAGCATCGCGATCATGTCGCGCGCCTGCGCCGCGTGTTTCTCGACCATCTCCAGGAAGTGCTGCCGGTGCGCGTCCTGCAGTCCCGGCTCGCGCAGGCAGCTCGCGGCACCGAGGATCACGGCGATCGGCGTGCGGAACTCGTGGTTCAGGTTCTGCAGCATCTCGCTGCGCACGCGGTCGAGCTCCTGCATGCGTTCGTTCGCCGCCGACAGGCGCTGCTGCCCGAGGCGCAGGTCGCGCACGAGGCGCTGGTTCTCGATCGCCGCGCCCACGATCCCGAGCGACGCCTGCAGCAGTTCGCGGTCCACCGGCCCGTAGAACGGCTTGGTGCGCGGCGCCGCCAGCGCGACGTAGCCCAGCCAGTCGTCCTGGCCTTCCAGCCGCGCCAGCGCCGACAGCCCGCTGCGGCGCGCGAGGTCGCCGACCTCGCCGAGCCAGTCGGCGGTGAAGAGCCGCACGATCTGCCCCTCCGGCCACACGTCCGGCAGCGTGTCCAGCGCCTTCGCCAGCGCCTTCGCCCGCTCGGACGCCACGCCCACGACGGCGGTCACGCCCAGCGGGCCGCCCCCGGGCGGACGCAGCCACACGCCCGCGTGCGGCGCGCCGAAGTGGCCGACCAGGTTGAAGAGCGCGAGCTGGGCCAGCTCCTCCTCGCCGAGGCGCAGGTCGAGCGTGCGCCCCAGCTCGACGAGCGCCATGAGGCTGTGCTCGCGCTGGGCGGCCAGGTTGGAATCGGGACCCGGATCCGGGAACGACTCCGAGGGCTCGGGGACGTGCTCGGGAAGCGCCATGGGGTTCGGGGCGGCGCGCGCCGTCAGGCCGCGCGCTTCAGCGCCGCTTCCTCCGTGTCGTAGAGGTTCAGGTAGTCGCGCAGGTTCAGCAGGTCGATCGTCGCCGTGACCACCGCGGCGGGCTCCGCGATGCGCAGCTCGGCGCCGTGCTCGCGCGCCTGCTCGCTCAGCGCCAGCAGCGAGCCGATGCCGCTCGACGACAGGAAGCGCACGCCGGACAGGTTCAGGACCACGCACGCGCCCGCCTCGGCGGGTGGCGTGCACTCGCGGACGAACTGCGGCGTGCCGCGCGAATCGAGCCGGCCCGAGATGCGGAACACCCGCACGCCGGAGGGCTCGATCCGCGACGTGATCTCAAGCGCATCGTGCATCGCCTGCTCCTTTCAGGAGGTCGAGGATCTTCTGCGAATCGAAATCGAGGAGCGTCACGTTCCCCGCCGACGTCCCCGGCCGGTAGCGCAGGCCGGGGACGAGCCGGCGGACGATCGAGACGCCGAGCCCGCGACCCTTGAGCCGCGCTTCGAGCTGCGCGAGGTCCGCCGGGCGCGCCTTCGAGAGGTCGAACACCCGGCCCGCTTCGGCGAGCACGAAGTGGCCGCGCACGCCGCCCTCGTCCGCCGATTCGGGCAGCCACCACAGTTCCAGGGGGCTCGTGCCGTCGGCGCCGTAGCCGTGCTCGATCACGTTCCCGCACACCTCGTAGAGGGCGGACTCGATCAGGTCGCCGGCGCACGACGGCACCGGGCCGGGGCCGCGGCTCGACTCGAGCCACGGACGCAGCTTTTCGAGCTCGGCGAGGTCGGCGCGCAGGCGCAGCCCCGGGCCCTGGGCGCGCGCGCGCGCCAGCCACGCCTCGGCGTCCTCGGCCTCGAAGCGCCGCGCCGCCATCGGGGCCTCGTCCACACCGGGCGTCGCGTCCTGCGGCCGGGCCGCCGCGGCCGGCTCGCGGCGCACGACGATCGCGGTCTGGTCGTCGGCCGGGATCGCGTCGGCCGTCCACGCGTTCACGCGCTGGCATAGCGCGCCCAGCGTGCGCTCGACGTCGAGTTCCGCCGAGCGGGCGAGCATCGACTCGACGCCCTCGAAGCCGAACTGCTCGGCGTCCGACGCGCGCTCGGCCTCGGTGAAGCCGTCGGTGAGCTGCAGGATCGTGTCGCCGGGCTCGAGGCGCACGCGCGCGTCCACCAGGCCCTTCTGCACGGCGGCCGGCGTGAGGACGCCGAGGGGCACGCCGCGCGAGACGTGGCGCTCGACGCGGCCGTCGGCCCGGCGCACGAACGTCGGCAGGTGGCCGGCCGACGCGAACGCCAGGTCGCCCGTGAGCGGATCGAGCACGCCGTACCACACGGTCACGAACGCGCCGCGCGCGAGCACGGGCCGCAGGTGGCGGTCCACCTCGAGCAGCAGTCGCGCCGGGGACGATTCGTGCTCCCGGAGGGTGCGCACGAGCGCCGCGAGCATGAACGTCACGAGGCAGCCGGCGAGGCCCTTGCCGGACACGTCGGCGATCGCGAGGCCCAGGCGGCCGTCGGGCAGCTCCATCACGTCGAAGTAGTCGCCGCCGACCTCGGCGGCCGGCCGCTGGTAGCCGCCGACCACGTACGGCCCGCGCCGCACCTCTCCCGGCGGGCGCAGCGCGGTCTGGATGCGCCCCGCCGCCTCGAGCTCGGCCGCCAGGCGTTCGCGCTCGAGCTGGTTCCTCTGCGCGACCGAGAGCCGCCCGGCCATCTCGTCGAGCGTGTCGGCCAGCAGGCCCAGCTCGGTCGAGTCGCGCAGCGCGAGGCGCGTCTCGAGGTCGCCGCGGCCGATGCGCTCGAGGCCCTCGCGCAGGCGCGTGACCGGCTTGAGCAGGCGGGACATGAGCGTGAACGTGAGGAGGCCGCTCGCGAGCACGAGGAACGCCGCGATCCACCACTGGCGCACGCGCGCCGCCGCGAGCGCCCGCTCGAGCGGGGCCCGGGGCATCACGACGATCGCGTGGCCCAGCTCCGTGCCCGACGCGTGCCGGATCGGCATCACGGCCACGAACGAGGCGCCTTCCTCGCGCAGCCGGGCGCCGCCCACGGCCAGCCCGTCGTCGCCCGGAACCGGGACGCGCTGGCCGATCCGGCGCGTGTCGGGGTCGGCGAGGATCCGCCCCTGGCGGTCGATCACCATGGCCGTCGACAGGTCGCCGCGGCCGCGCAGCATGTCGCGAAGGATCGGCTGCAGCGTCAGCTCGGGGAAGCCTTCGAGCATCGCGCTCGCGCTGGCGCGCGCGAGCAGCTCGGCTTCGAGCGCGAGGCGCGCCCGCGACTCGGCGATGAGCAGGTCGCGCGTCTGGCGCTCGCTCACGAGCGTGCCCGCGAGCATGGCGCCCGCGAGCAGGAGCGCCGAAGCCAGCGGCACGATCAGGCGCAGGCTCGCGCGCAATCGCCGGGCGCGCGGCGCGGCGGCAGGCAGCGTCGCGACGGTCATGGCCCGACTCCCAGCTCGGCGGAACGCGCGAGGTGCTCCTGGGCGCGCTCCAGGTAGCTGCGCGTGCGGGCGTCGCGCGGATCGAGCTGCAGGGCGCGCTGCCACTGCTCGACGGCGGCGGCGAGCCGGCCGGCCGAGAACGCGTCGAGGCCGCGCGTCTGGTACTCGCGCTTGAGCAGTTCGCGCACCCGCGGGTGCTGCGGGTTCTTGAGGATCGCCAGCTCCCACGAACGCACCGCGACGTCGTCGTTGCCGGCGCGCTGGGCCGCGAGCCCGCTCTGGTAGAGCTGCTCGGCCTCGCGCTTCGCCGCCTCCGACACCTCGGGCGCCACGGGAACGGCCCGGACCGGCGCGGCCTGCGGGGCCGGGCGCGACCGCGCGATGAGCTCGCGGGCGCGCGCGATCGCCGGCGAGTCCGGCGCCAGCGGGCGCGTGCGCTCGAGGGTCGCCGCCGCCTCGTCGAACAGCCCCGCCTGCACCAGGCGCTGCACCTGCTCGAGGCGCGCCTCGACCAGGGCCGACGTGGCGCGCTCGAGCCGCAGCACGAGCGGTGCGATCGTGCTGTCGGCGACGCCGGTCTTCCGCAACGAGTCCATGGCGGCACGGGCGGCGAGCGGGTCGCCGGCGGCGATGCCGCGGAGCACCGCGTCGTAGTAACGGCGCTGCTCGGCGTCGCGGCGCATGCGCCGCTCGCTCTCGGTGCGGCAGCGCGCCACGCCCTGCGTGCTCGCCTCGTCGCCGGGGCGCAGCGCCAGCGCCTTCTCGTATTCGACGCGCGCGCCGTCCCAGTCGTGCGCCTGCTCCAGCTGCAGGCCGCGGGCCGCCAGCACGCGCGCCATGAGCTCGGCGGATTCGGGCCGGTTGGGCGCCACCGCGTTCAGCACCGACGCCTTGTCCCACGCCGTCTCGAGGTCGCCGGCGGCGAGCGCCGAGCGGGCCTCGTCGAGCAGCGACTGCGCCCGCTGCGCCAGGTCGCGGTCGAACGCGGCCTGCAGCCGCTGCTGCATGTCGCGCTCGCGCGCGACCGCCGCGACCTCGCGCGCCTCGTCGGTCGTGCGCCCGAAACGCCAGCCCACGCTCATGCGCTGCTCGGCGCCGAGCGGGTTGTCGCGCCA
>CAZIXL010000151.1:0-7062 GCA_964542885.1 uncultured bacterium | reverse complement strand
CCACGAGGAACGTGCGCGTGCCACGGAAGCCCGGGTCGGGGATGTCATCCACGAGGCGCGCCAGTGACAGCGTGATTCCGAGCGCGCCGTAACGCGTCCCCGAGGGCGTGAAGAGCGGCGTGAGTACGCGCAGCACCGGGACGTGCGGCACCCGGACGCGGCCCGATCGCCGGCTGAGGTCCACGCGGGAGACCACGAACCGCCCCGGCGGGGCGAGGAGCACCCGCCGGACGTGCTCGAGGTCGGATACGGTCTCGAGCTCGGAATCGGGAGCCACGCGGACGGCGCCGCCCGGCCCCTCGCGATCGACGCGCAGGAGCTCGCGACCATGGTCCGCGGTCCCGATCAGGCGGAACGCCAGGTAATGCGGGTGCGCGGCCAGCTCCGCCGCGAGCCGCGCGCCGAGCCGCCGGCGCCACTCCGCCTCGCTCAGCCCGTCGGCCGCCGAACGACCGCCCGAGTCGTGGGCGCGCATCATGCCCTCGATCGCCACCGCGCGCGTGAACCCGCTGAGCGCGCGCCGGGTGTCCTCCACCTTCTCGTCGAGCACCCGCATCGCCGTGTGCGCGTTGGTCTCGAGCCGATCCAGCTCGACGGGCAGGAACGCCGCCACCAACCCGTGGTCGGCCAGCCAGGGTGTGATCGCGGCCGTGGCGACGACCAGCCCCAGCATCGACAGCGTCAGGCGGATGGAGAGTTTCAACGGCGGATCCCCGCATGGAGGAGGCTGTGTCCCCGCGCGCCTTGCGCGTGCCGCGGGGTGCCGCCGGGGGTCGGCCTGCATCGATGCGACGGACAGGGCTCCGCCCGGTCGCATTTCGGCAAGATTATCGGCTCGCGGGCCGCCCGCGAAACCGTTTCCCGGCCTGCGACGCCCCCTGGTCCATTCGAACCATCTCGGGAGAGACCGCTCGCGGAGCCGCGCGAACGCGAGTTCCCTCTCGCCGGTCGCCCCCGCCTCGCGTCCGGACCCGGTTGTGGCAGGATGCCGGCCTCACCCGGAGGAACCCCGTGAACGTGCCGCTCCCCCGCGCTCTCGCGCCCGCCTGCGCGCTCGCCGCGCTGCTCGCCGTCGTTCCCGCCCCGCACGCCGCCCCGGTCCCGTCGCCGTCCGAATACCTGAAGCTCGACATCGGCGCCGACCGCGTGCTCGCCGACTACCGCCAGGTCCGTGCGTACTTCGCGGAGCTGGCCCGCCGCTCGCCGCGCGTGGGCCTCGAGACGCTCGGAAAGAGCACGCTCGGCGAGGACATGGTCATGGCCGTGATCACGTCCGAGGCCAACCAGGCGAACCTGCCCCGCCTGAAGGCGATCGCCGCCCGGCTCGCCGACCCGCGCGGCGCGAGCGACGCCGAGATCGCGGCGCTCGCCGAGGAAGGCCGCGCGTTCCTGCTCGTCACCTGCAACATCCACGCGTCCGAGATCGGCTCGACCCAGATGGCGATGGAGTGGGCGCACGCGCTCGCCACCGCGAACGATCCCGAGACGCTCCGCCGGCTCGACGAGGTCGTGCTCCTGCTCGTGCCGTCGCTCAATCCCGACGGCCAGATCATGGAGACCGAGTGGTACCGAAAGTGGCTCGGCACGCCGTACGAAGGCGGGCGCGAGCCGTGGCTCTACCACTGGTACGTCGGCCACGACAACAACCGCGACTGGTACATGCTCACGCAGGCCGAGACGAAGGCCATGACGCGCGCCGTCTACCACGAGTGGTTCCCGCAGGTCTGGCTCGACGAGCACCAGATGGGCAACAACGGCCCGCGCATCTTCATGCCGCCCTACTCCGAGCCCGTGGACACCGACATCCACCCGCTGGTCTGGCGCGAGGTCAACCGCATGGGCGCCGACATGGCGCTGCGCCTCGAGCAGGCCGGCAAGTCGGGCGTCATCTACGGCTACGCGTTCGACGCGTACTGGCCCGGCGGCACGAAGAACACCGCGTGGTTCAAGAACGTCTCGGGGCTGCTCACCGAGGTCGCCTCGGTGCGCCTCGCGACGCCCGTGTACGTGGACCCGAGCGAACTCGCGGGCGGCCGCAAGGGGCTCGTCGAGTACGAGCCGCAGACCAACTTCCCGAACCCCTGGCCGGGCGGCTGGTGGCGCCTGCGCGACATCATGGACTACGAGCGGATCGCCTCGGACGCGATCCACGAGAGCTGCGCCGACCTGCGGCGCGACGTGCTGCGCGACATGGCGACGCGCGCACGCGCGGCGATCGCCAAGGCCGGGCCCGGCGAGGCATTCCGCATCCCGTGGGCGCAGCACGATCCCGCGAGCGCCGCGAAGCTCGCCGCGCTGCTCGTCGAGCACGGCGTCGAGGTGTACCGCGCGCCCGGTGGCGACTTCTGGATCCCGCTCGCCCAGCCCTACGGCGACTTCGCGCGCGAGATGCTCACGACCCAGCGCTACCCCGAGGTGAAGCTCGTGCCCGGGAAGGACATCGTGCGCCCCTACGACGTCGCCGCCTGGTCGCTGCCGCTCATGATGGGCGTCGAGGTGGGGCGCGGCGTCGTTTCGCAGGGGCTCCCGCGCTGGTCGCCGGCCGCCGCGAGCCTGCCGCGCGTCACCGGCCCCGCCGCCCTGCGGCCCGGCGGCGCGCAGCGCGCGAGGGCGCTGAACGCCGCGCTGAAGAGCGGTGGCCGCGTGACGGTCGTGGACCGCGAGACCACGCTCGACGGCGCCCCGTGGCCGGCGGGGACGGCGTTTCTCGACGCGAAGGCCGCCGCCGCGGCGCGCGACTCGGCACCCGAAGGCGTCGCGCTCGAACCCGTCGGCTCGACGGCCGGCCGCACGCTCGCCGCCCCGCGCGTCGCGATCTACAAGCCCTGGGTCGCGTCGATGGACGAGGGCTGGACGCGCTTCCTGCTCGAGCGTTACGGCTTCGCGACCCGCTCGCTCGACAACGCCACGATCCAGAAGGGCGGCCTGCGCGCTTCGTTCGACGCGCTCGTGCTGCCCGACGTGCCGAAGGAGGTCATGGCCACCGGGCGGCCGAAGCGCGACGAGGGTCCGTCGGCCTACTTCACCGAGCTGCCGCCCGAGTACCGCGGCGGCCTCGAGGCGGCCGGCGCGAAGTCGATCCGCGAGTTCGTCGAGTCCGGGGGGACGCTCGTCGCGCTCGCCGCGGCGTGCGACTGGGTGATCGACCAGTTCAACATCCCGGTCGCGAACGCGCTCGCCCGCGTGCGTCCCGACGACTTCGGCTGCCCGGGATCGCTGCTGCGCGCGCACGTCGCGACGGACCACCCGGTGACGTGGGGCCTCGGGCCGGAGGCCGCCCTGTTCGTCGACGGGGCGATCGCCTTCCAGACGCAGCCGCCCGGCGCCGAGGTGGACCGTGCCGTGCTCGCGACCTACCCCGCCGACCCGCGCGACGTCCTGCTCTCCGGGTGGATCACGGGCGAGGACCGGATCGTGCGCCGCTCGGCCGCCGTCGCGGTGACGGTCGGCAGGGGCCGGATCGTGCTGCTCGGGTTCCGGCCGCAGCACCGCGCCCAGACCGACGGCACCTACCCGTTCCTCTTCAACGCCCTGTGGTGGTCCGCGCTGGCGGGCTGAGGCCCGGCGGCCGCACGACGTCATCGTGAGACCCGTCCGGACCCGCTCCGCGGACGCGACGGCGCGCCCGTCCCCGGACAGGGCGCGCCGGGTGCCGGATCGCACGGACTCCTCTAGACTGCGCGACCGGAACACTGCGTGAGGCGACCGCGTCCGGTCGCTCCCGCTGAACGCAACCCGGACCCTGGCCGCCCGCCCGTGAGCGACTTCTCACCGGATCGTCGCCGACTGCTGTTGAGCCTGCTGGGCCTCGTGCCCGCGGCGGCGGCGTGGTCGTCGGCGGGCTGCACGCAGCGGGACGAGGCCGGGGACGCGTCCGCGCCGGCGGTCCGCCTGGCGCTCGCCGACCTGCCCGAGGGCGCGCACGTGCGCGTGTTGCTCGGCGACCGCCCCGTGGACGTCGTGCGGGGGCCCGGCGGCGTGGTGGCGCGCTCGCTGTGGTGCACGCACATGGGCTGCGACGTCGAGTGGCACGACGACGTGCGGCGCTACCGCTGCCAGTGCCACGCGGGCGAGTTCGACGAGCACGGCGACCCCGTCGCCGGGCCGCCGCCGCGCCCGCTCCGCACGCTCGTCGCGCGGATCGAGGGCGACTCGGTCGTGGTCGCGCTCCCGGGACCGGCGTCGTGAGCGCGCCGCACGGCACGCCCGGCCGGCGCGTGCTGCTCGTCACGGGGGCGTCCGGGTTCATGGGCCGCCACCTGCTCGACGCGTTCAAGGACGAGTACCGGATCATCGGCGTCGCCCGGCGCTCGCAGGCGCGCAGCGGCGCCCCCGTGCACCCGAACATCACCTGGTACCAGGCCGACATCGGCGACCGCGCGATGCTCGCGCACGTGTTCGACGACATCGCCGCGCACGGCGGCGCCGACGTGTGCATCCACCTCGCGGCGCACTACGACTTCACCGGCGACGAGCACCCCGAGTACGAACGCACGAACGTGACGGGCACGCGCAACGTGCTCGAGGAGTGCCGGCGGCTGGGCACGATCCGCCACTTCGTCTTTTCGAGTTCCGTGGCGGCCTGCCGGTTCCCGCCACCCGGCCGCGCCCTCGACGAGCGCAGCGAGCCCGACGGCGAGCACGTCTACGCGCGCACGAAGCGCGAGGGCGAGCGCATGCTGGGCGAGTTCTCGGCGTCGTTCCACTCGGTGATCGTGCGCTTCGCCGCCGCGTTCTCGGACTGGTGCGAGTACCCGCCGCTCTTCGTGTTCATCAGCACGTGGCTCGGGACCGCGTGGAACCGGCGCATCCTGGGCGGCCGCGGCGAGTCGGCGATCCCGTACCTGCACGTGCAGGAGATCCCGCCGTTCTTCCGCGCGCTGCTGCACCGCATCGACGCGCTGCCCCAGGGCCAGGTGCTCATCGCCGGGGCCGACCGGGCGGTGAACCACCGCGAGCTGTACGAGGCGGTGGCCGAGAACTTTCCTGGCCAGGTGGGCCGGCCGCTGAACATGCCGAAGGCGATCTGCGGGCCCGGGATGCAGGTCATGGACCTGGTGGGCACGCTGCTCGGCCACCGGCCGTTCGAGCGGCCGTGGATGGCGGGCTACATCGACCAGGTGCTGGCGATCGATTCGACCGAGACGCGCCGGCTGCTCCACTGGGGCACGCGGCCGCGGCTCGAGATCCTGCGCCGCATGCCGTTCCTGATGGAGAACCTGAAGGTCGACCCGCTCGAGTGGCAGCGCCGGAACCGCGCCGCCATGAAGCACGTGCGCGTGCGCAGCAACCTGCGCATCCACCAGCTGCTCGAGAAGCACGAAGCCGAGATCGTCGAGTCCTACCACGCGAAGCTGCAGGCGCCCGAGAATCGCGAGCGCTTCCCGAACTACCAGGCGCTCACCGAGCAGCAGAGCGCGTGGAACCACCGCATGGTCCTGCACAACCTGATGGTGGCGGTGCGCACGCGCGAGCGCGCGGTGTTCATGGCCTACTGCGGTGACATCGCCGAGGCGCGGCACGCGCAGGGATTCACCTGCGAGGAGGTCTGCGGGGCGCTGGAGCTCCTCAACGACATCTGCACCCGCACGCTGCTCGAGGACCCCGAGTCCGAAGGCATGCAGGACCGCGTCTTCGAGCACCTGACCATGACCATGCGGATCGGCGTCGACCAGGCCCAGCAGGTGTTCGACGACCATGTCGCCGCGCTCGCACGCGATCGCGAGGACGCCGAGACCGGGGTCTACGAATCGCCGTGACGCCCGCCGCCCGCGCGCGCGCTCAGCGCCGGCCGCGGCACAGCGCGAGCACGGCGAGCGCCATCGCGGCGTCGCCCGCGAGCGAGACCGGCACGATCCACGGCCGCGGCCCGGAGAGCAGCTCGGTGCCCAGGAACAGCACGGCGATGGCCTTCGCGGTCAGCAGGATCGTCACACCGCGGTAGCGGGCCCACTCGATCGCGTAGGCCAGGGCCACGACCACGTGGAAGACGCCGACCTGGCGCGGGAAGAACAGCGGCGACGCCTCGCCGAAGCCGGTGAAGCGCAGGCCCCACTCCGGGGCCGCGATCGCCGCGACCCCCAGCACGAAGCTGTGGAGCACGACCAGCGCGACGAGCACGTCCTCGAGGCGGGACGGCACGCCGCCGCGCGGTGTCACGGCACCCGCTCCCACCACAGGTCCGGTGGCAGCGGCTCCGCCCGCTCGACGGCGGGCGCTCCCGCCGCCTCCAGCTCGGCGAGCACCGCCGCGAGCGCGCCCGGGAGAGCCGCGCGCACGGGTTCGCTGAGGCCCGCCTGCATGCCGGTTTCGAGCGGCACCACGCCGACCAGCAGGACCTCGCGCGGCGCCTGGCCCGCGAACTCGAGCGTGAGCAGCGTGTCCTTGATGCCGGGATCGTGCGGGCTCACGCGCTGCGGCGGCGGCTTGCGCAGGATCTCGTCACGCCGGTAGAGCCGCAGCGTTCCCGGCGCCGCCGGGGCGCGCACCGTGTCGACGATCACCAGGCGCTCGACGCCGGCGAGGAACGGGGCCAGGTCCAGGCCGGGCGTTCCCACGTCCTGCACCGAGACGTCCGGCGCGAACGTGTAGCGTGCCTGCAGCAGGCGCACGACGTACGGCCCGACCGCGTCGTCGCCCATCAGGACGTTGCCGAGGCCCAGGACCGCGACGCGGGGCGCCGGACCGGCCGGCGCCCCGCCGTTCGCGTGCGGCATCGTCACCTCAGCATCCGCCCTCGCGCGTCCGCACCGTCGCGATGTCGTTGCCCTCGACGTCGGTCGTGTGGATCGCGCAGGCGAGGCACGGGTCGAACGAGTGCACCGTGCGCAGCACCTCGAGCGGCCTCTGCGGGTCGGCGATCGGGTTGCCGACCAGCGACGCCTCGTACGGGCCCATGCGGCCCTGCTCGTCGCGCGGGCCGGCGTTCCAGGTCGTCGGCACGACCGCCTGGTAGTTGGCGATCTTGCCGCCCTTGATGACGGTCCAGTGCGACAGCGTGCCCCGCGGCGCCTCGTGGAAGCCGAAGCCGCGAATCTCACCGGCGGGGAACTTCGGCTCGTT
>CAZIXL010000150.1:0-7116 GCA_964542885.1 uncultured bacterium | reverse complement strand
ACTCGCCGCCGCGGCGCGCGACCGCTTCGCAAGGCGAAGCCGGTCCGCCGCGAGCGGGCGGCAGGAGCCGCGCCGGCCCCCGGGGGCGAAGCCGCCTTTCGCGCCTGGCCCGACCTCGCGGCACCGCCCTCGATCGAGGACGGCCGGGAGTTCGAGTTCGTCGTGGGCTTCGCGGCCGAGCGCGTCGCGGGTGTCGCCGGCGACGAGATCGTGGTCGGGCGCGTCCCGCCCCGGTTCGACCTCGACCTCGAGATCACGGCGGTCGGCTTCGAGTGCGCGGCCGGCTTTCGGCACACGCTGCGCGTCGAGCGGGACCAGCCGACGGTCGCGCGCCTCGCCCTGCGCTTGAAGGCGGCCGTGGACGACTGGCCGGACGGCGAATCCACGAAGCCTCGCGTGCTGGGCGTGACGTACGCCTACCGCGGCGAAGTGTGCGGGCGGGCCTCGCGGAACATCCTCGTCGTGCGGCCCGGTGCGACGCTGCCGACGGACGCGCTCGACGCGCCCCAGGCGTTCACGGCGTCCACGGTGCCGGGGCTGCCCGTATGGGTGCGCGCAGGCGCGAAGCGCGCCGACCTCACGGTGGCGCTCAGCCGCTACGACGGCGATCCGGCGAAGGGCAACTTCGTCTGGTCGTTCCATTCCCCGCACCCGGTGCCGATGCCGGCGCCGGTCCGGCGCGAGATCGACGACGACGCCGCCTCGTTCGCGCGCGCGATCACCGCCGACATCGTCGCGCTCGGCGACCGGCAGAGCCGCCTGCTCGGGGCGCACGTGAAGGGCGCCGGGCGCCGGATCGCCGACCACGTGCCGGCCGAGTTGTGGACGGCGCTCGCCGCCGTCGCGCGCGTGACGAAGGCGCAGCGCCGCACGCCCGACCTGCTGCTGCTCACCGAGGAGTGGTGCATTCCGTGGGAGCTGGCGTGGATGCCGGTGCCGCTCGACCCGGGGGTCTTCGGCTGCCTCGGCGCGCAGGCGAACGTGGGCCGCTGGATCTTCGGCGAGCCCGCGGTCTCCGCGCAGCCCGAGAGCGAGGTGCAGGTCCGCAACATGGTCGTGCTCTACGGCGACTACGACGGCGACAACGCGCTGCCCGACGCCATTCGCGAGAAGGACGACCTCGTGAAGCAGGAGCACGCGCTCCCGTTCGGGCTCAAGGACGACGCGGTGCTCGCGGTCCTCGACGGGAAGCGGCCCGATGGCGGGACCCAGATCCTCCATTTCGCGTGCCACGGTGTCGGCGACCCGAAGGAGCCGGGCGTCACCCACCTGATGATGCCGGACGAATCGCCGCTCACCGACGACGTGCTGCGGGGCGTGGACATCGGCGAGCGGAGCCAGCCGTTCATGTTCCTCAACGCCTGCGAAGCGGGCACCGCGGGTGACGAGCTGGGCATGGCGAGCGGGTTCGTGGGGGCGGCGATCCAGGCCGGTTTCCGCGGCTTCGTGGGCGCGCTGTGGGAGGTCGAGAGTGCGACCGCGCGGGAGATGGCCGTCGCGTTCTACCGGCGCGCGATCGACCGCGGCGCCTCCGTGGGCGCGACGCTGCGCGCGCTGCGCGCGCGTTTCGACCCGACGCGCGACGACGTACCGAACGACACGTACCTCGCCTACGTCTACTACGGTCACCCCGCGCTGCGGCTGGTGCGCGCCGGCGTGAAACGGGCGGCACGCGTGTCCGGGACAGCGGTGCGCGCACGCCCGCGGCCCGCGAAGGCCGCGCAGAAGGCGAAGCGGGTCACGAAACCGGGCACGCCGAGGCGGGGCGTCGCGAAGCGGGGATCCGCGAAGAAGCGGACAGCGACGAAACGGGCGGCGACGAATCGGGCCGCGAAGAAGCGGGCGGCGAAGCCACGTGCGGCGCCGAAGGGAACGGCGCGAGCCCGCACGTCCTCGACCGGACGCCGGGCCGGGACGGCGCGCCGATCGACGTGAGCGGCGCGATCCCGACCGGTCCGGTCACCGCACGACCGCCCACCGCGCGGTCGCGGCGCGCGCGCCGGCGCTGACGCGCACGCCGCAGGGGCCCGGCGCGAGCGGTGCGGCGGCGAGCGTCACGGCGTGCTCGCCGGCGGCGCATGGCGGTTCCGTGGTCGAGGACCCTGGCGGGCGACGGGCGCGGAGAGCAGGGCGCCGGGGCGTGCCCGGACGGTGCGCGCCCGGCCGCGCGAACGCCGCGCGGCGAGCGCCCGGTTCGCGGTTCCCCGGGCCCGCGGCTAGACTTCCAGCCCGTCCGAAGTCGCACGTCCGCACACGGAGAGTTCCGCATGAAGATCGTCGTCCTGGGCGGCGGCCGGCAGGGCCGCGTGATCGCCACCGACCTCGCCGCATCGCTGCCCGAGGCGCGTGTCGAGGTGGCCGACGTGCGCGATCCCGGGCTGCCCGCGAACGGGAACCTGGGCTGGGTCGAAGCCGACTGCGCCGACGGCGCGGCGGTGGCGCGGCTGCTCGCGGGCTACGACATGGGCGTGGGCGCGCTGCCGGCGCGGCTGGGCTTCGCGGCCATGCGCGCCGCGATCGAGGCGAAGCGCCCGTTCGTCGACGTGAGCTTCTCGGCCGAGAACCCGCTCGAACTGCACGCCGACGCGCTCGCCGCGGGCGTGCCGATCGTGCCCGACTGCGGGCTCGCACCGGGCCTCTCGCACCTGGCCGCCGGCCACGCGGCGTCGCAGGGGCCGCTCGAGGAACTGGTCATCTACGTGGGCGGCGTCGCGCAGGAGCCGGGCCGGCCCTACGGCTACGTCGTCACCTGGTCGCTCGAGGACCTGCTCGAGGAGTACGTGCGCCCGGCGCGGCTCGTGCGCGGCGGGCAGCTCGTGACGCTGCCGGTGTTCTCGGAGCTGGAGCGCGTGCACGTCGACGGCGCTGGCGAGATGGAGGCGTTCCTCTCGGACGGCCTGCGCACCGCGATCGAGACGCTGCCCGACGTGCCCGCGATGGAGGAGCGCACGCTGCGCTGGCCGGGCCACGCCGAGAAGGTGAAGCCGGTGGTCGAGAGCGGGCGCTTCCTCGAGGAGTTCCGCGAGAAGTGCGTGGTGGACGAGCCCCGCGACCTGGTGGCGCTGCTCGTGCGCGTGCGCTGGAAGGACGGCCGCCGCGAGCGCCTGACGCTCGTGGACCGCTGGGACGAGGCCACGAAGCAGACGGCCATGGCGCGCACGACCGCGCTCACGACCGCGGTCGTGGCGCAGCTCGTCGCGCGCGGCGGCGCGCGCGAGCCGGGCGTGCACCCGCTCGAGCACGTGGGCCGCGACGACGGCGCGTGGCGCTTCGTGGTCGGCCAGCTCGCGGCGCGCGGCGTCCACATGGCCTGGAGCGAGGAGTAGATGGGCAGCGAGGAACCCGTGATCGGGCTGGTCGCGCTGCAGGTGCGCCCCGGGCACCCGGACTTCCTCGACCTGCCCTGGCACCTGCCGCTCGCCGAATGGGAGGGCTCGTGCCCGCGGCTCGTGCAGGTGCCGCGCGGCCTCTCGCGCCACGAGGTACGGTTCGTGAGCTACGGCCACGCGGTGTACGCGCTCAAGGAGCTGCCCGAGCCGCTCGCCGAGAAGGAGTACGACGTGCTCCACCTGCTCGAGGAACGCCGGCTGCCGGCGGTCGTCCCGGTCGGGCGCGCGCGCGTGCGGCAGATGGACGGGCAGCAGGCGGGCGTGCTCGTGACGCGGTTCCTCGAGGGCGCGCTGCCCTACCGCACGCTGTTCCAGGATCCCGGCCTGCGCCGCTACCGCGAGCGGCTGCTGGACGCGATGGCGGGGCTGCTCGTGCGGCTGCACCTGGCGGGTTTCTACTGGGGCGACTGTTCGCTCTCGAACACGCTCTTCCGCCGCGACGCGGGCCAGCTGCAGGCCTACCTCGTGGACGCGGAGACCTCGGAGCACCACGAGACGCTCGGCGACGGCGCGCGCCGGCAGGACCTGATGATCCTCGAGGAGAACGTCGCGGGCGACCTCGCGGACCTCGAGTCGCTCGTCGAGGCGCCCGACACGCTGGCCGTGTACGAGACCGGGCCGCGCATCCGCGAACGCTACGAGGCGCTCTGGGGCGAGGTCACGCGCGCGGAGGCGATCGCGCGCGACGAGCACTGGCGCATCCAGGAGCGCATCCGCGCGCTCAACGCGCTCGGCTTTTCGGTGGGCGAGATCGAGATCGAGGCGACGGGGCAGGGCGACCGGCTCAACATGCGCGCGATCGTCACCGACCGCGACTACCACCGGCACCTCTTCTACGGCCTCACGGGCGTCTCGGCCGAGGAGCGCCAGGCCGAGACCATGCTGAACGAGATCATGGAGATGCGGGCCACGCTCACGCGCGAGTCCGACCGCAGCGTGCCGATGTCGGTCGCGGCGTTCCACTGGCAGCGCGAGCGTTTCGAGCCCGCGCTGCGCGCGCTCGCGCCCGCGCTGCCCGCGGTCGGCGACCCGGCGGAGGCGTACTGCCAGGTGCTCGAGCACAAGTGGTTCCTCTCCGAGCGCGCGCAGCGCGACGTGGGCCTCGACGCCGCGCTCGCGGACTACCTCGAGCGCTTCCGGGCCCAGGCCTGAGCGGGGCGCGCATGGCCCGCCCGCCACGCGCACGGCCGGCGCGCACGGACGCGCGGCGCGGCGGCGACGAGCCGCCGGAACCACCGCCGCCCCCGGGGCGGCTCGCCGTCGCGCTCGATTCGGCGCTCGCCGCGCTCGTGCCGTTCGCCGCCTACGTGCGCACGCTGCACCCGGGGCTGCCCGCGGGCGATTCGGGCGAGCTGGTCACGGTCGCCGCGACGTTCGGGATCGCGCACCCGCCGGGCTATCCGCTGTGGACGATGCTCGCTGGCGCGTGGGCGCGGCTGCTGCCGTGGGGGAACGTGGCCTGGCGCGTGAACCTGTTCTCCGCCGTGTGCGCGGCCGCCGCCGCCGCGCTGCTCGCGGCGGCGGTGCGGCGTGCGACGGGCTCGCGGCCCGCGGCCCTGGTCGCGGCGTGGGCGTTCGCGTTCGCGCTGCCGGTGTGGAAGACGGCCGTCGTCGCCGAGGTGTTCGCCCTCAATGCGCTGCTCGCGGCCGGGGTGCTGTTCGCGCTGGTGGCGGCCGTGGCCGCGCCGCGCGGGCGGCGCACGCCGGCGGTCGCCGCGATCGCGTGCCTGGGCGCGCTGGCGCTCTCGCACCACCACACGCTGCTGCTGCTCGCGCTCCCCGCGTGGATCGCCGCGTTCGCGCTCGCGGCCGCGGATCCCTCGCCGGTCACGCGCCCCGTGCGCGCGCTGCCGCACTCGACGGCGTGGGCGCTCGCGGGGCTCGTACCGCTGGCGTGGCTGGCGTTCGCGTCGCGGCGCGCGGACGCACTCGTCTGGGGCGACGCGCACACGCTCCGCGGGTGGCTCTCGCTGGTGCTGCGCGCCGAGTACGGCACGTTCCGCCTCGATCCCGCCGACGCGGGGCTGCGGGCCGACACCAGCCACGTGCTGCTGTTCGCGCGCGCCCTGCCGGCGGCGTTCGGGCCGGCGCTCGCGCTCGCCGCCCTCGGCGCACTGGTCGTGTGGCGGCGCTCGCGCACGCTGGGGTTCGCGCTCGCGGGCTACGCCGCGCTGCAGGCGCTGTTCTTCACGCGCGTGGGCTTCCCGTCGGACGTGGTCTGGCTGCGCGGCGTGGTGGAGCGCTTCTACGTGCTGCCGATCGTCGTGCTCGCCTTCCTCGCCGGGCTCGCCGCGGCCTGGCTCGTGGAGCACGCGCGGTTCGCGCGGCGCGCGGCGGCCGTCGCGCTGCCCGCGCTCGTGCTGGCCTCGCCGTTCGTGCTCCCGAACGGGCGGCCCGACGAGCGCGGCAACACGTTCACCGCGACGCTCGGCCGCGGCATCCTCGCCTCGCTGCCGGCGGACGCGGTGCTGTTCGTGCAGGGCGACCTGCTCCACAACGCGCTCGCCTACCTCACGCGCGTCGAGCGGCTGCGTCCGGACGTGACCGTGCTCGACCAGGAGCTGCTGACCTACCCGTGGTACGTGCGGCGCGTGCGCGCCGCGCACCCCGACGTGCTGCCGCCGCTCGGGCGCGCGGAGCGCGTCCACCTCGCGGACGGGCGCGTGCTCGGCGGCCTCGTGCTGCGGCGCGGCGACGGCACCGTGGACGTGCTGGCCGAGCGCGGCCAGGCCACGTTCCCCGCGGCGGACGTGGTCTTCACCGAGCCCGCGCGGGCCGAGACGCTCTACCGCGAGACGCGCGCCGGCTTCCGCGAGAACTGGATGCTCGAGCAGTCGGAGGACCGCTACTCGGGCCTGCCGGGCACGCGCAACCTGCTCTGGCTGGACCACCTCTCGGGACGGCGCCCGGTCGCGTTCATGGGCGTGAAGGACGACAGCTACGCGCTGCGCTGGGAGCTGGCGCCGTGGGGACTCGTCGGCCTCGCGGTGCCGAAGGGCGCGCCGCCGCGGGTCGGCGCCGAGGCCGCCGCGACGTTCGCCGTGCTCGACTCGGTGACGCTCGCTCCATACTTCCGGAGGTACGACCCCACGAGCTTCGAGGCCGCCGAGCGCTGGCGCTTCGCCGCGCTCGCCACGCGCGCCATGCTGCTCGCCTGCCAGCGCGACGCCGCCCCGGCGCTGGCGATGCACGCGCGCGGCCGTGTTCGCCTGCGGGACTTCGCCACCCGCTTCGAGGCGCTGGACCCGACGCCGGACCCGTCGTGCCTGCGCGCGACCGGCTTCCTGCGCGTCTTCGACGCGGGCTTTCGCGACCTGGCGGCCGCGCGCCGCGATCTCGAGCGCTACCGCGCGAGCGGGCCGTCGGCGGCGAACGACGCCGAGGTCGCGGCGATGCTCCAGCGCCTCGACGGCACCGCGCCGCGCTGAGGTGCCGGTGCGCGGGCCGTCCCGCCCGCCCGGATCCGTTCGGCATCGCGCAACAAGTCGCGCGCACCGCAACGCGCGGCGTGCGGAAAGCGCGATCCCGCGAACGACGGACGCGCGCCGCGCCGATTTCATGGCGGCCGCCGCCGGGTCCGCTGCTAGGCTCGATGCGTCCATTCCACCCCGTTCGGAGACCTCCCCCATGCGTGCTCGGACGCAACGCCGTGCGTGGTTCCGTTCCCCCGGTCGCGATGCGGCCGTGCTCGTCGTCCTCGGCGCCGCGCTCGCGTCGCTCGCCGGCG
>CAZIXL010000149.1:0-7142 GCA_964542885.1 uncultured bacterium | reverse complement strand
TCGACCAGCGGCTTGCGGTCCTCGAGCCGCAGCGCCATGAACATGCGCGGCATGAGCGGGAAGTGGAACGCCATGTGGAACTCGTTCCCGTCGCCGAAGTAGGGCCGCACCTCCTCGGGCCACATGTTCGCCTCGGCGAGCAGCATGCGCCCGGGGTACTCGGCGTCGAGCCGCCCGCGCAGGAACTTCAGCACGTCGTGCGTCTCGGGCAGGTTCTCGCACGTCGTGCCCTCGCGCTCGATCAGGTACGGCACGGCGTCGACGCGGAAACCGTCCACGCCCACGTCGAGCCAGAACTTCATGACCTGCCAGATCTCCTCGCGCACCGCCGGGTTGTCGAAGTTCAGGTCCGGCTGGTGGCTGAAGAACCGGTGCCAGTAGTAGGCCTTCGACACCGGGTCCCACGCCCAGTTCGACATCTCGGTGTCGAGGAAGATGATCCGCACGCCCGGGTAACGGTCGTCGGTGTCGCTCCACACGTACCAGTCGCGCTTCGGGTTGTCGCGCGAGCTGCGTGCCTCCTGGAACCACGGGTGCTGGTCCGACGTGTGGTTCAGCACCAGCTCGGTGATGACGCGCATGCCGCGCGCGTGGGCCGCGTCGAGGAACACCCGGAAGTCCTCGAGCGTCCCGTACGACGGATGGATGGCGCAGTAGTCCGAGATGTCGTAGCCGTCGTCGCGGAACGGCGAGGGGTACATGGGCAGCAGCCACAGGCAGTCGACACCCAGGTCCTTCAGGTAGTCGAGCTTGCCGAGCAGGCCGCGGAAGTCGCCCACGCCGTCGCCCGTCGAGTCGTGGTAGGCCTTGACGTGCAACTCGTAGAAGATCGCGTCCCGGTACCAGAGCGGATCGTGGGCCATGCGCTTCGCTCACCTCCCTGCCGTCGGGCGCGCGGCCGTCGCGCCGGCTCGCCCCGCGCGGCGACGGGCGAAGGGCCGCGGCCCCGCCGCACGGGATCGCAATCGGTCGAGGCACTAATACCCGCCTCCCCCGGCCCACGCAACCGCGGCTGCCACCGGCGGCCGCCCGGCGCGCGTTTGAGCGCGCCGGGGGCGCCGACTAGGGTGGGCCGAGCCCGAGTCCCCTGCCCCGGAGGTGCGCCATGACGTTCCCGGAGTTCTGGAACCACTCGATCGTCCAGGTGGGCGGGCAGCCCGTCACCGTCGGCAGCGTACTGCTCGCCATCCTGATGCTCGCGATCGGCTGGTTCGTGTCGAAGCTGCTGAGCCGGCTGCTCGCGCGCGCCCTCGGCGAGCGCCTCCAGCTCGACCCCGGCGCCCGCGAGGCCGTCCGCACGCTGGGCTTCTACCTGCTGTACGTGGTGTTCGCGTTCACGTCGCTCAACCTGGTGCAGTTCCCGCTCACCGTGTTCACCATCGCCGGCGGCGCGGCGGCGATCGGCGTGGGCTTCGGCAGCCAGAGCCTGATGAACAACTTCATCAGCGGCCTGATCCTGCACCTCGAGCGGCCGATCCGCGCCGGCGACCTGGTGTCGGTCGAGGGCACGCACGGCATCGTCGAGACGATCGGCGCGCGCAGCACGCACATCCGCACCGCCGACAACACGCAGATGATCGTGCCCAACAGCTTCTTCCTGCAGAACTCGCTCGTGAACTTCACGCTCTCGGACGACGTCGTGCGCACGCGCGTGACGGTCGGCATCGCCTACGGCTCGCCCACCCGCGAGGCCCGCGGCCTCATCCTGCAGGCGCTCGAGGGCAACGAGCGCGTGCTGAAGGAGCCGGCGCCCCGCATCCTGTTCACGGACTTCGGCGACAACGCGCTCGCGTTCGAGGCGCTGTTCTGGCTGCGTGCCCGCACGATGCTCGAGCGCCGCGAGGTCGAGAGCGACCTGCGCTACCGCATCGACGAGCTGTTCCGCGAGGCCGGCGTCACGATCGCGTTCCCGCAGCGCGACGTGCACCTCGACACGCCGAAGCCGCTCGCCGTGACGCTCGTGCGCCCGGAGCCCGGGCCGGCCTGAGGCGGGGCCGGCCCGCGCCTCAGGCGGACGGCTTCGCGCCCTTCGGCCGCGCGAGACCCGTGCCCAGCAGCAGCGCGACCAGCCCCGCGAACGGCAGCATCGCCAGCAGGTCGGCGTGCGGACCCGCGAAGAACGGGTTCGACGCCTCGGCCCAGTGCTGGAGCGCGGTGTCGAGCGGCGCCAGGACGCCGGCCATGTACGCGATCACGATGCCGGCGATGGCCCCGCCCGCGATGTAGCCCGAGGCCATGAGCACGCCCGGACTCTTGTCGCCCTCGGCCTGCAGCTGCTCCTCGGTGAGCGCGAGGTGCGCGAGGTCGCGCCGCTTCGCGCGGTCCACCAGCCAGCGCACGAGTCCGCCCACCAGGATGGGCGACGACGACGAGAGCGGCAGGTACACGCCGACCGCGAACGCCAGCGACGGGATGCCCGACATCTCGAGGACGACCGCGATCATCACCCCGAACAGCACGAGGCCCCACGGCAGGTGCCGGTCGAGGATGCCCTTGATGATGTAGCTCATGAGCGTCGCCTTGGGCGCGTCGAACTTCTTCACCTCGCTGCCGTCGGGACGCTTCGTGATCGTGCCGTTGATGCCCGGGTCCACGTACCACACCGCGACGCCCGCGTCGTCGACGAGGTACTTGCCGGCCGGCCCGCCCACGTCGTCGGTCTTCTGCCACACGCGGTAGGTCTTCGCGTCGTCCTTCGCCTGCACGCCGCGCAGCGGCTCGCGCTTCGCGGGCAGCGCCGCCGGGTCGGTGCCGATCGCCTCGCGCGCCACCTGCGACGCGGGCACGTACACCGTCGCCGCGTCGTTCAGCTGCAGCAGGATCGGGCCCAGCACGAGCGCCGAGAGCAGCGCGCCGCACAGGATCGCGATCTGCTGCCAGCGCGGCGTCGCGCCCACGAGGTAGCCCGTCTTCAGGTCCTGCGACGTGGCGCCGCCGTTCGAGGCGGCGATGCACACGATGCCGCCCACCGAGAGCGCGGTGACGTACCAGCGCCCGCCCGTCCAGCCGACCAGCAGGAAGATGAGGCAGGTCAGCAGCAGCGTGGCCACGGTCATGCCCGAGATCGGGTTCGACGACGAGCCGATCTCGCCCGTGAGCCGGCTCGAGACCGTCACGAACAGGAAGCCGAACACCACGATCAGCAGCGCGCCGAGCAGGTTCATGTGCAGCGACGGCGACAGCAGGATGGCCGCGACGAGCAGCACGATGCCGCCGCCCACCAGCTTCATGCTCAGGTCGCGGTCCGTGCGCTCGGCCGGGCCGGAGGCGCGCGCGCCGCCCACGTCGCGCAGGCCCTCGCGCAGCCCGTGCCAGATGAGCGGCAGCGAGCGCACGAGCGAGATGATGCCGCCCGCCGCGACCGCGCCGGCGCCGATGTACAGCACGTAGGCGCCGCGGATCTCGTTCGGGCCCATCTCCGAGATGAGCTTCGTGCCCGGCGCGAGCGGCGCCAGCAGGCCGTCGCCGAAGAACTTGATGAGCGGGATCAGCACGAGGTAGGCGAGCACGCCGCCGCCGCACATGACCGACGCGATCTTCGGGCCGATGATGTAGCCCACGCCGAGCAGCTCGGGCGAGATCTCGGCGGCGACCGAGCCGGCCGCGTACGGCTTGCCGAACACCTTCTCGGGCGTGTCCTTCCACAGCTTGAACGCCGACATCGCCGACTTGTACGCGAGCCCGACGCCGAAGCCGGTGAAGATCGTGGCCGCGCTGATCCCCTGCGCGGCCGACTTCGCCGCCTCGGCCCTGGCCTCGGCCGACGAGGCCGCGCGCGACTCGTGCGACGCGCCGGCCTTGAGCACCTCGGCGCAGGCCGTGCCCTCGGGGTACTTGAGCTTGCCGTGCTGCTTCACGATCAGCGCGCGGCGCAGCGGGATCATCATGAGGATGCCGAGCAGCGCGCCGAGCACGGCGACCAGCGCCACGCGCGTCAGCTCGAGGTCGAAGCCCAGGATCATGATCGCCGGCATCGTCACGCCGACGCCGAACGCGATCGACTCGCCCGCCGAGCCCGCGGTCTGGACGATGTTGTTCTCGAGGATCGTCGCGTCCTTCACGCCGAACAGGCCCAGCGCCTTGAAGAGCGTGATCGAGATCACGGCCACCGGGATCGATGCGCTCACGGTGAGGCCGACCTTGAGGACCAGGTAGAGCGACGACGCCCCGAACACCATGCCGAGCAGGCTGCCCACCAGGACGCCCCGCCAGCTGAACTCGCGCAGCGCGGTGTCCGGGGCGATGTACGGCACGAAACGCGGTGTTGCGGAGGGGCTCGGCGCGCTCATTCGTCGGTCTCCGGAGGGCGGGGGACTGGGCGGGCGAAGCGAAGGCGGGACACTACTTCAGCGGCTCCCGGCCCGGCGAGCCGGAAGGCCCGGGAGCGGACGAACGCCTGACATCCTGACACCCGCGCGGGCCGATTCGACAGCCCGGCCGGCCCGGGACGGGCCCTCCATCGGCGTTCGGCCCCGCAAAACCGTGGCCTTGAGGGCCCCGGAGGGCCACCGGCGCGTGGCCTGTGGCTTGCAGAACCGCAGGTGAATCCTCCGCGCGCCGGCCCCTCGCCATCGGGATGGCCGCCGCCCGACACAGCAGCCGCACGGCCGCGGCCCCTGCCGACGAGACCACCGAACCACCAGGAGTGATGGGTCGCATGAAGCGCTGGACCCCGCCGTCCGAACACTTCCCGCCCGCTGCGCCGCGCCGGCGCCTGCACGCGCCCCGCCTCGTCGCGTGGGCCCTGGTCGTGGCCTCGCTCGCGCTGGCGCTCGTGGCGTGGGCCGCGACGCCCGCCACGACCCCGAAGCCGGCGCCGCTCCCCGGCTCCGACGACTGCACCGACTGCCACGGCTCGGGGCCCCACCAGGCGAAGCGGCCGGCCGACGAGGCGCCCAACTTCGACGCCGCGTCGCTGCGCGCGTCGCCGCACGCCGGCGTGAAGTGCGTCGCGTGCCACATGGACGTCGCCCAGGACGAGGACTTCGAGCACGCCGAGGGCAAGCGCAAGCTCGCGCCGGTGGATTGTGGCGCGTGCCACAAGGAGGAGCGCGCGCAGTACGACGAGAGCCTGCACGGCCGCGCGCACGCGAAGGGCGAGAAGCTCGCGCCCACCTGCAAGTCCTGCCACGGGACGCACGACATCCTGCGCCCGAAGGACCCGAACGCGCCGACGTTCATCGCGAACATCCCGGTGCTCTGCAACCGCTGCCACCGCGAGGGCTCGCCGGTCCAGGCCTTCTACCACATCCCGCAGGACTCGATCCTGCACAACTACCAGGAGTCGATCCACGGCGAGGGCCTGTACAAGCGCGGCCTGCTCATGACCGCCGTGTGCACGAGCTGCCACACGTCGCACCACCAGCTTCCCCACACCGACCCGCGCTCGAGCATCTCGCGCAACAACGTCGCGAAGACCTGCGAGCAGTGCCACGTGCGCATCGAGCAGGTGCACGCGAAGGTCGTGAAGGGCGAGCTGTGGGAGAAGGCCCCGAACCAGGTGCCCGCCTGCGTGGACTGCCACCAGCCCCACAAGATCCGCCGCGTGTACTACACGTACGGCATGGCGGACCGCGACTGCATGGTCTGCCACGCGAAGAAGGACCTGAAGGGCACGCGCAACGGCAAGACCGTGTCGATGTTCGTTGACGTGAACCAGGTCCAGCACTCGCGGCACGCGAAGATCGCCTGCTCGCAGTGCCACACGGGCGCGACGCCATCGAAGATGCGGCCGTGCGAGACCGTGATCCCGAAGGTGGACTGCTCCTCGTGCCACGCCGAGATCGCGGCCACCTACCAGCGCAGCATCCACGGCCAGCTCAACGCCAAGGGCAGTCCCGACGCGCCCGAGTGCCGCGACTGCCACGGCACGCACGGCATCCAGGGCCACCTCGACGTGAACTCGCCCACGTTCGCGCGCAACGTGCCCACGCTGTGCGGCGAATGCCACCGCACCGGGCACAAGGCCGCGGTGCGCTACAAGGGCCCCGAAAAGAACATCCTCGAGAACTACGAGGAGAGCATCCACGGCAGGGGCCTGCTGAAGAGCGGCCTCGTCGTGACCGCGACCTGCGCCGACTGCCACACGGCGCACGGCGAGCTGCCGGCGAAGGACCCCGAGTCGAGCGTCAACCCGAAGCACGTCGTCGAGACGTGCGCGAAGTGCCACCGCGGCGTGGCCGAGCAGTTCGAGGCGAGCGTCCATTGGCCGGGCAACACGCACACCAAGAAGAAGCTGCCCACGTGCGCGGACTGCCACACGGCGCACTCGATCAACCGGGCCGACCTGAAGAACTTCCGGCTCACGATCATGAGCCAGTGCGGCAACTGCCACAGCGAGCTGGCCGAGAGCTACTTCGAGACGTACCACGGCAAGGTCTCGAAGCTCGGCTACGACAAGACCGCGAAGTGCTACGACTGCCACGGGGCCCACGACATCCTGCCCGTGAACGACCCCAACTCGCGTCTGTCGCGGCAGAACATCGTGAAGACGTGCCAGACGTGCCACCCCGGCTCGAACCGCCGGTTCGCGGGCTACCTGACGCACGCCACGCACCACGACCCGCGCAAGTACCCGATCCTGTTCTTCGTCTTCTGGGCCATGACGTCGCTGCTCGTCGTGACGTTCGTCGTGGCCGGCCTGCACACGCTGGCGTGGCTGCCGCGCTCGCTGCAGTACCGCGGCATGCTCAAGGAAACCCACGCGCTCGAGTCCGAGAAGCACGTGCGGCGCTTCACGCCGGTGCAGCGCAACCTGCACCTCATGGTCATCACGAGCTTCATCACGCTCGCCGTGACCGGGATGACGCTCAAGTTCTCGTATGCGCCGTGGGCGAAGGTGGTCTCGCGCATGCTCGGCGGCTTCGAGGCGGCCGGCATGCTGCACCGGCTGGGCGCGCTCGTGACGTTCTCGTACTTCGGCATCCACCTGTTCGAGATGACGAAGCGCAAGAAGGCCGCCGGCAAGTCGTGGAAGGACTGGATCCTCGGCCCCAACGGCATGATGTTCAACGCGACCGACGGCAAGGAGTTCTGGGGCTCGATCAAGTGGTTCCTCGGCCGCGGTCCGCGTCCCGCGTACGGCCGGTGGACGTACTGGGAGAAGTTCGACTACTTCGCCGTGTTCTGGGGCGTCGCGGTGA